>JANOLM010000371.1:0-2227 GCA_031419815.1 Bacteroidia bacterium | reverse complement strand
GTAGTTGGATTAAGACCATTTCGTCCTTCTGGATTCATTTTAAAGTCGGAACAGCTTAATGGTAAAACTATCATTCATAATTATGGTCATGGTGGAGGAGGTATATCGCTGTCATGGGGAACCGCTAAGTTAGCAGTTGATCTAGCGTTGCAGACACAAGAGACTTCATTTGCTGTTCTGGGTTGCGGGGTAATTGGTCTTTCCACTGCACGACTACTACAGAGGAAAGGATATCTGGTAACAATATATGCAAAGGACTTACCTCCGGAAACTACCTCTAATATTGCGGGAGCGTTGTGGGAGCCAGTGTCGGTTTACGAAGAGAGTAAAGCGCGAAGTGAATTCATGACTCAGTTTAACCTCGCTTCTAAAATTTCCAATAGAATGTTCCAGGATTTTGTCGGTGAGAAATATGGCGTGCGGTGGATTCGGAATTATTTTCTTGATAAAAATTTCGATTTTCCCGGTGGCAAGGAATTGTATCCGGGATATAAAGAACATCATGATCAAAAACGTTACTTCGGGTCTCTGGACGTTGCTGAGTTCAATACAATGCTAATTGAGCCTCCGATCTATCTCAATGCTCTTCTGGAGGATTTTTACCTCGCTGGTGGTAAACTTAAAATCAGAACTTTTAATTCATTGGAAGATGTTTCTAAATTAACTGAAAAGGTAATTATGAATTGTACAGGGCTCGGTGCGGGCAAACTATTTAATGACAAAGAGATCATTCCTGTCAAGGGGCAATTAAGTGTATTGTTACCCCAACCTGAAATCGATTATTCATACGTATTTCCTTCTCATGACAATTTGCTTTACATGTTTCCCCGAAAAGACGGGATCATTCTTGGAGGAACTTCCGAACAGGGAAACTGGTCGATGGAACCTGATGCAAAGGAAAGTGAAAGAATTTTAAATGGACACCACAAAATCGCTAAGTCATTAGAGGGCTAACCTTTACCGATCGAAGCGGAATAACTAGATGACCGGAAAATACTGACTACTTAAAATCCCATTATAATGAAGAATCATTTATCATATGTTATCATTTGCCTTCTCCTTTCAACTTATTGCATTGCTCAAGTAGGTTGCAAAACGACCATTAATTACGGCACCAACTCAAAGGCTGGAGCTTTCGCGAAAGTGAATGGAGTCAATATGTATTATGAAGTTTACGGTAATTCAAATAAACCCTCACTTCTCCTGATTCATGGAAATGGTGGCGACATTTACGGTTGGCGCTGTCAAATTGAACATTTCAAAAAAAATTACAGCGTGATCATCGTTGACAGCAGGGCACATGGAAAAACTGAAAATGGGGACAAAGAACTAACCTATGAGTTGATGGCTGAGGATTTCTATTCTTTGGTGACTCATTTGAATCTAAAATCAACTTCGATTCTTGGTCAAAGTGACGGAGCAGTTATCGGCCTGCTACTAGCCATTAAATATCCAAATAAATTTGAAAAGCTAATTGCGATGGGGCCGAATTTAAGAGCAGACACCACGGCAACATATAGTTGGCTGATCAATTTAACAAGGAATGATTTGGCAAAAATGGTTAAGCAAGTAGAGGAAGGAAATAATTCACCTGAGTTATTAAGAAAAAAAATGCATTATGAGTTAATGGATAAATATCCAAATATCCCTACAAAGGAATTGACAAAAATCTCAATCCCTGTCCTTATTATGTCTGGAGATGATGACCTATTTCGACCAGAGCATATTTTAGAAATCTATCGAACCATTCCAAAAGCAAATCTGGCGGTGCTTCCTGGAGCAACTCACTTTGCACTTGGTGAAGACCCTGAAATGTTTAACTACATGGTCGACCGTTTTTTAAGTAATCCTTTTAAAAGACCGACAAGTCGAGCAGTTATAGAAAGTTTTTAGTTTTATTACATTGGGACAATTATTCTGACTAGATGAATAGCTACGAAGGAAGTGAAGACAAGACCCTACGGCTGGCAACAAAATGTTTCTGCAATGGTGGGGTGACGAGTAAGGTTTAAGTTTTATCTTCGTTCAACGTTTGGTCATGAGGGACAGATTAGTTTTCAAAGTCCCGCAACTGCATAAACACAAACGTTGTGTGTAATGGCCGTTGGACAGAGAGTCGTGACTATTTTAAAGTAAATTAAAAGAGAAAGAATATTTAATAAAATTATATTACGACTCTACCAACAAAAAAGAATTAAAAAAAAGAAGTACAAATTGGTATTGTGAT
>JANOLM010000370.1:0-5673 GCA_031419815.1 Bacteroidia bacterium | reverse complement strand
CAGCATCACATACTTATTTTTATCGGCTGACCAGTTAACACGCTGAGCCCAAAAGCGGGAGATGCCAATTAATACTTCTAACCCGCATTCATTGAGATAGGCTGCATCGCCTGTGTAGTTGATATAATCGCGAATGGCATATGCCATAGCACTTGTACGGTGCACTTCTTCAAATGTAATCTCCCACTCATTGTGGCACTCTTCTCCATTCATGGTTACAAAAGGATAAAATGCTGCCCCATCTTTAAACCCTAACTTCATAGCGTTCTCAATGGCTTTCGGCAAATGCTTATATCGGTACACCAAAAGATTACGCGCGACTTTGGGATCGGCCGTACTCAAATAAAACGGAAGACAATAAGCTTCCGTGTCCCAATAAGTGCTGCCACCATACTTCTCGCCAGTAAATCCTTTGGGGCCGATGTTTAATCGCTCGTCTTCGCCTGTGTAGGTTTGAGTGAGTTGAAAAATATTAAAGCGTATACCTTGCTGTGCTGCGATATCGCCATCAATGGTAATGTCGCATTCTTCCCATTTATGCGCCCACACAGCAGTGTGATCTTCAAAAAGTTTTTGGAATCCTTTCTTGGCAATCTCATCTAATTTGGCGCGGCAGCGAGTAACGAGGCTATCCTTTTGATGGTTCTCAGATGAAAGCACCGCTGCATATTTATATACAATCAACTCCGCACCTTCCTTGAGCTCAACCTCTACAACATTATCGGCATATTTCTCTTTTGTATTGGTGAATACTTTTCCTTTGATCAGTTTACCTTCCGTTTCAAGATCATACTCCATTCCAGTGCAAACCTGAAAGAATGTTTTTTTTGTTTGAGCTGTAACGATAGCCCATCCCATCTGAGATTCCTTATAGACTTCCTCCCAAAAATTTTCATCGTAATTAGAATCCTTATTCACTACATCTGCATCCACCGCAAGGGTGATCGATGCTTTGGAAGAAAAATTAAGTGGCGTGATGGAGTAGCGGATTGCACCTACTTCGCCATCTGCCATAGAACAAAACCGCTTTGAATCAATAGCTACCTTTTTTCCATCTGTAAAGGTGGCTATGAATGACCGATGAAGAAGTCCTTGCTTCATATCCAGCACTCGCACAAAATTCTCAACCTTACATTTTGCCAAGTCAAGATCCTGGTTCACAATTTTAACTTTGACACCAATCCAGCTTGGTGCATTTAATACTTTAGCAAAGTATTCAGGGTAGCCGTTCTTCCACCACCCTACTCGCGTCTTGTCAGGATAATAAACACCGGCCACATAGGTTCCCTGGTGTGTCTCGCCTGAAAACTCTTCTTCAAAATTGGCTCGCTGACCCATGCGACCATTGCCAATGCTGAATACACTTTCAGAAATCCGGTTGAGGTGTGGATCAAAACCCTCTTCGATTATTTGCCACGGGTGGTGTTTTAAATATTGTTTCATAAAATAGATTCAAGATTCAAAATTCAGAGTTTAAAGTTTGGAGTTTAAAGTCTGCGGTTTTTGCAACCACAAGATTTGCTTTGCCTAATTGCTCGGGAGAACCAACGCCAACGCACTTCATGCCTGCGGCAAGGGCTGCCTCCACGCCAGCTTCTGCATCTTCAAATACAACACATTCTGCCGGAACAACTCCAAGCTTTGAAGCGGCCAATAGAAATATTTCCGGGTCAGGCTTACTGTGAATAATCATGGTGCCATCAACAATGGCATCAAACTCATTTTCAATATTGAGTAGATTGATAACCGCGTGTGCATTTTTACTACTGGAGGCCAAGCCCACTTTCAATCCTTTAGACCTTACACTTTTCAGGAGTTCTTTCACACCAGGAAAAATTTCTTCCGGCTTCATCTCATTGACATATTCCACAAACCAGCCGTTCTTTTTATTGGCAATTCGCTCCTTTTCTGCTTCCGATAATTTTATTCCACCCAAATCAAGAATGATTTCCAACGAGCGCATTCTGCTTACTCCCTTGAGCAACTCATTTTGCTCCAGCGTTAAATCAAAACCCAATTCTTTCGCTAACCGTTTCCAAGCGAGGTAATGATAATGAGCGGTGTCAACGATAACACCATCAAGGTCAAATATGACAGCTTTAATCACACGTTATAAATTTTAAATGAGCTAAAAATAAGTTTCGTTAATAATTTTATCTGTTTCGGCAAGAGATTTGAAGACGGCAAACGTTTTACCTTGAGTTCTAAGTGCACCCAATGCATTGCCGTACCGAACCGCATTGATGTAGTCGCCAGGCTTTTGAAGCAATCCATATCCAACACCTCCCGCAAAAGAATCTCCACAGCCTGTTGTATCTATGACTTGATTAACTTTTACTGCTGCAACCATTTCTTCCTTAATCTTACCCCTCACCTTATAATATACCAGGCAACCCCTGGAATCTACGGTGACACAAACACATTTAACCCCAAGGTTAATACAATGCGTAGCAAATTTTAGTAGCTCCTCGCGATTGGGTTCTTCAGAAATTGAAAAATCCTGGCGCTCATATTCCTTTTTAAACCACGAGGCCTGTGCTTCCTCTAAATTCATTTTCAAAACATGGATGTAAGGAAGCCATTGATCACGGTCGATCCAAAATTTGCGCTGCCGTTCCCCGTTGGCTAAACAAGCTGTCGTTGGCCCATGTGCATCAAAAATTATTGTGCCCTTACTTTTCTTTTTTAAATACTTCAGTGTGTCGAGAGAAATTTCATAGTCGCTGATGGGAATAAAAACAAAGACTTCACAATCCAAAATGTCTTTTACATCGTCAGGAACAATAGGATCCATGAATCCGGTTTGTCGTTCAACACGGTTGTTGACATCTAAAAACCGAAGACTGATTATATCTCCTTGATCATTTTTTATGGTGATGTAATTTTTATTTAGCCCGGCATAGCCTTCAAAGACTTCCATTACATTATCCCTATCAACGGATCGCAAGTGAACCACTGGAATAATTTCAATCTGGTCGCCTGCCAGCACAGATAAGGCTATTACCGGATGGGTAACGCAGCCCCACTTTTGTATTAAGTCACCCTGATGTGTAACGATGTGGTCGCGTGGGATGGGGCCGAGTATGGCTATACGTTTCATAATAAATTCAAAATTTAAAATTCGAAGTTTAAAGTTTAAAGTTTAGGGAACTCGAAACTTTAAACCCGAAACTAATTATACCGTTAAATAAGCAGCTCCGAACACCCCAGCACTATCACCAAGTTTAGGTTTTAAAATTGGTGTGTCCAACCGATTATTAAAAATATATTTTCTTAGATTTTCGCGGCCTTCTGTGTAAATGATATCAATGTTACCTACGCCACCGCCAATTACAATGACATCTGGATCAAGAATGTTTACGATAACACTCAATGCTAATCCAAAAAAATGAACGAGCCGCTCTATCGTTTGCGTGGCATATGGATCTACACCTGCTTTATATGAATCATACACCTCCCTCATACTTTTTTGCTGACCGCTAATAGAAGCATAGTATTTTTCAAGCGCTGGGCCTGCCAACACTTTTTCAACGCATCCACTTTTGCCACAGTAACATGGCCCTCCCGACTCATCTAAAAAATTATGACCCCACTCCCCACCTATCCCTTGCAGTCCATTGATCACTTTCCCATCCACCACAACACCCCCACCCACTCCAGTTCCCATGATCACTCCGAAGACTACTTTAGCATTCGGGTATTTCTCTTTGGCAATTCCCATATTTGCTTCCGCAAGGGCAAAGCAATTTGCATCGTTTGCCATCGATACCTCAACCCCTAACATTTTTTCCAAGTCTTCCTTTAGCGGTCTACCATTCAGGCTTGTCGAGTTGCTGTTCTTCATCAGGCCTAAGCCTGGATCAAGAGTGCCAGGTGTTGCTATCCCAATCTTCTTTGGTTTATAGCCCGCAAAAGCTTCCATCTTATCCACAACTGATTTTATCTGACCAACAATATGGTCATAACCCTTATGCCCTTCGGTTGGCAGGCGATCGCGAAATAAGACCTGCGGATCTACTGCAGACTTTAAAATGGCACCTTCCACTTTAGTGCCGCCAAGGTCAATACCCCATAGATTATTCATCTTTAGATCTTATATTTTAGAATTAAGAATTAAGAATTAAGAATTATTTAGATTTTCGATTTGAGGACTACTGCCTCCCATGGCCTTAAAAGTGACGAGTCAAGTTCTTCATAATTTCCAATTAATCGCTGGTAAAGCTGCAAATCTTCTCTTGGAAATTTAACAGTCTGATCAGAGAAATTAAGCATAATCAGTACTTTTTCTTTTTCCATCTCGCGGGTATACACGAACAAATTTCCGTGTTCCGTTTCTATAGGTAAATACCTGCCATACGTCAATACCTGATTCTCCTTTCGCAACCCCAACATTCGTCTGAAGTAATTCAAAATAGAGTCTTCTTCTGAATATTGGGCGTCAACATTTATGGTGGCTTTGTTAGAATTAACCTCCATCCAGGCATTACCCTTAGTGAACCCTCCATGCGTGCTGGCATTCCATTGCATGGGTGTGCGTGCGTTATCGCGGCCCGAGTAATTTGCTATTTTCAAGAACTCAATTTCTGAAATTCCCCGCTTCTGCGCTTCGTGCCATCCATTTAAGGTTTCAATATCTTTAGATTCAGAAATTGCATTGAGCTTTGTATTGGTCATCCCAATTTCATCGCCCTGAAAAATAAAAGGTGTGCCCCGCATGGAAAGTAAAAGTGTGATTAAAAGTTTTGATGATTTCTCCCAATGCTCCTTGTCATTTCCCCAACGGGAAACCATGCGTGGAAAATCATGATTGCCTAGGAACACACTGCCCCATCCACTTTTTTCAAAAGCTGCATCCCATGTTTTAAAAACTTTTTTAAAATCATACAACGTCCAGGGAATGGGGTCAAACCTTCCACCCGCGCCCTGGTCCATAAACATGTGACCAAAATGAAAGATCATATTCAAACCATGCTCTTCATCTAAATAGTCGAGTGCATTCTGTGGGGTTATGCCCGGACCCTCACCTACCGTCATCACATCATATTTATTCCAAACTTCATCCTTTGCTTCCCTTATAAATTCTTGAAGCCGGGGGCCATTCGCATAATATTTTTTTACAGTCTCATTAAAATCAGGCGTGTCCGTGTCCAGAAAATCCACACGTTTTGAAATAGCTGAGATCACATCAAGACGCAAACCATCGACACCTTTATCCAACCAAAATTTCATCAGGTCTTGAACTTCCTTTCTCAGATCAGGATTCTCCCAATTCAGGTCGGGTTGCTTTCGCGAAAATAAATGCAAATAATATTCTCCGGTCGCTTCATCCAGTTGCCATGCATTACCACCAAAGAAAGATGGCCAGTTATTAGGAGGATTTATATTCTTTCCTGGCTTCCAAAAATAATAATTTCGGTGAGGGTTGTTTTTTGACTTTCGTGATTCCACAAACCACGGATGTTCGTCCGAAGAGTGGTTGAGGACCAAGTCCATAATTAGTTTTAAACCGCGGGCGTGCAGGCCGGAAAGCAATTCATCAAAATCTTTTAGCGAACCAAATTCAGGTTGTATACTGTAATAGTCGCTGATGTCATAGCCACCATCATCATTAGGAGATTTATAGATTGGATTAAGCCACACCGCATCTACGCCAAGGCTTTTGATATAATCAAG
>JANOLM010000369.1:0-5741 GCA_031419815.1 Bacteroidia bacterium | reverse complement strand
TTTCTGGATCAGGTGTGCTTTCTCGGGATGCACAAAAAAACAATCATGAACACCATTATCTTTTTCACGAAAGAGCGTTGACACGGGGTGAAGCTTGCCATCTAAATAATTATAGAACAAATAGCCGTTGCGTTTCATGATTCGCTCCAACGGCTCCTCATTTGTTTTGAATAGAGTTTCAGAAATAATTATAGGCTTCCTTTTCAAAACTTCAGTAGAGCCTTCCAATATGAGATGTTCTGTACCTTCCGTATCCATCTTTATAATGTCAGGCCATAGTTCTTTTTTATCATGAATAAAACGATCCAGTGAAGTGATATCTACTGTAACTTTTTTCATCAACCTGCCAGGCTGTTCAATGCTAAGATTGCTAACCGCTATTAGATTGTGTTTTAGATAAGTGTATTTCGTATGAGTGGCTTCCAGGAATTCAACCTGGCCTACTTCATTGCCAATGGCGATTGGGTATGGCTTTATCCGATCTTCGAAATGATTGATCTTAATATTTTTCATTAGATAATAAAAGGGACCGCTTGCTGGCTCAAAAGCGATTGCCTTGATGTGTGGATTGACTGCTGCTGCAAGTACCGAGTAATAGCCGGCATGAGAGCCAACATCATAGAAGCAAACACAACTTTTGATCAGATCTTCAAATATTATTGTGTATTCAATTGAATAACGACCTTTCCAAAACAGCAGTTGCGAAGTAGTATTTGTTTGATTGGTAACAAACTTGAACTTTGAATTTTTTAAGTGAACAGTAATAGTGCCGGAAGGCGGAATCCTTAATGTGGTAGGAAGAACCTGACTTAAAAACTTGTTAATATTTCGTAAGACTTTGTTGACAAGTGGATGATAGATAAGCCGATATAAAACTTCTTTCATGGTTATGGCTTAAACCAAATAGTAGTATCGAATAGGCCTGTGGTTGTAGTAATGCTCTTCCACTTTTCTAAAACTTTGAACACCGGTTTGTACCGTTGGCGGTCTGAGTTATCCAATACAAACAAGCCACCAGCCTTAAGTTTCGGAATGGCATTAAGGCAGCATTCCACACGTGCTCTGCCATCCACAATGATAAAATTGAAATGCTCTTCTGGAAAGGTACTAACAAACGAAAAATAGGCATGATATTCTTTTCGAATGGTGAAGTCTTTCTCTGTCAGTTGATAATCTTTGTAGAATGTAGATTCATTATTTGTTCCATTTTTATTTGCTGGAATGAAATGATAGTCAACATTATTGATTTTTTCAGCATTTAATTTGGCTTTTACAATTTTGAACCACTCTTCGTTGTGTTCAATACTCGTAAGATGTTTTAGATGTTTAGAAAAGAATAACGTACTGAAACCGCTACCGTATTCCAACCCAATCATATCTGTGTTAAGGATTTTCTCAAATGCTTTGATTGAAGCCTGACTTGTCCAGGGACTTTGTGGGTTCAACCATTTGAAGAGTTTGTAATTGACCTTCAACAATGGCCGGGCAATCCGATAAAAAATATAGTCGAGAGAGAGTGATTTTTTTGAGATAACATTTCTCTTGAAAAAAAAAGTACCCTTAGAAATATCAAGAACAGTCTGGTATGCCGTTGATTGGGTCATATTAGTTGAGCAAGGTGTTATACAATTGAATTAAAGTGCGCTGCGTTGTTTCCCAATTTAATTGGCCCTCCATACTTGCCTTTTTTCCATTTTCGCCAAGCTGATTTCTAAGATCTTTATTTTTATAAAGTTCCAGAACCTTATCCGCAAAATCTTTAGGGTTGCCTGCTGAAAACACAAGTCCTGCCTGGTGTTTATCCACCAACCGTTTCAAGGGTGCACTTGAACTTACCAGCAGAGGTTTCGCAGCCATCATGCCTTGAAAAAGTTTGTGAGGTACAGTGTTATCAGTGTGACCGTTGGATTGATGCGGAATTACATTCACATCGGCAAGGTGCATGTATGAATAGAATTTTGAGAATGGTTGGTATCCAAAGAAATGAACATTCTTCAAGTGAAGTCTATCAACTAATGAATGTAAACTCTGCATTACAGACTTGCTTCCAAAACCAACAATAGCCAATTGGATATCTTCATGATCAACCAGATATTTCATTCCTTCTATGGCTGTATCTACCCCACGATGAGGGCCAATACCTCCCGAATAGGTAAGAATAAATTTTGAGGGTAACATTTGGTAAACAGATTGATCCGGTTTTTGTTGAATAAATCCTCTGTCTTCTGTATTGGTGACTACTGTAATTTTCTCTGGCTTAATACTATAGCCATTTTTGATTCTTTCTTTCATCTCATCCACCACAGCAATAATAGCATCAGATTGTTCACTTGCCCGCTTTTCAAATTCTGTCCACCGGCCAGGGTTCATGAACAAATAATTCTTCAGCCTAACGATTGGATTTTTTTTCCACGTGAACCAGGTTTTTAATGCTTCGGGATAGTTTTC
This sequence comes from Bacteroidia bacterium, assembly GCA_031419815.1. Classification (GTDB taxonomy): domain Bacteria; phylum Bacteroidota; class Bacteroidia; order Cytophagales; family Cyclobacteriaceae; genus ELB16-189. The sequence goes on along the minus strand of JANOLM010000369.1, from coordinate 3,293 downwards.
ATGGAAGTCCACGACAACTTTAGTTCCTAATTCTTTTTTCAATCGCAACGCTGTTCCTGCCAAAGGCAAATCGTGGATATGCAGAACCGGAATGTTTTGTTCTAAAAGTAATTTCCGTCCTGCTTTTAAAAATCTGGGATGCACAAATTGAATCGACATCATCACATCCCAAAAGGCAAGCCAATAGTTATTCTTGCCGGCATCAATCCGGGTAATCTTTATTCCTTCAAATTCCTGGGTATACGATTCGCCCTTCTTGCGAAGACAGAGCAAAAAAATTTCAAATCCAGCTTTGAGTAGTGCGTCAGACTCTTTTTTCACCCGTATATCAGATGGGTAAGGGGCATTTAGCAACATTAAAATCTTCTTTGACACCTCTGGATTTTTATTTTCCGCAAAGAAAGGGAATTTTGCAGTCCCTTAAATAATCTGATGAAAATAACCCTCATTGCTGGAGCCCGACCCAATTTTATGAAAATAGCTCCGATTATCCGGGCTGTTGAAATCGCTCAAAAGAATGGATGCGATATTCACTACCGACTAGTGCACACTGGCCAACATTATGATGATAAGCTCAGCAAAGTTTTTTTTGAGGAGTTGGGAATACCCGAAGCGCAGGTGAATCTTGGTGCCGGCTCAGGCACTCAGGCCGAACAGACTGCCAAGATCATGGTGGAGTTTGAAAAGGATTTGATTATCAATCCAACTGATTTGGTAGTTGTGGTAGGTGATGTTAACTCAACTATGGCTTGCACCATTGTAGCAAAAAAATTAAATACAAAAGTTGCTCATGTGGAAGGCGGTATTCGGTCCTTTGATATGACTATGCCGGAAGAAATAAACAGGATTGTAACCGATTCTTTGGCGGATTATTTTTTCACTACCTCCAAGGTGGCCAATGAAAACCTGAGACGGTCTGGCATACAGGATAACCAGCTATTCTTTGTAGGTAATACGATGATCGATTCCCTGATGTCGAACCTTTCTAAAATAAAAAAACCGTCAATTTGGGACGAGCGAAAACTTCAACCCGGAAATTATTTTGTACTGACACTCCATCGCCCATCGAATGTGGATGACCTGAATAAGTTTTCTAAGCTGATGGAAAACATTGATAGTGGTTCAGGTGTACCTGTCATCTTTCCCGTTCATCCGCGAACAAGAAAGAATTTTTCTGTGCTTGCGAAATCACCTGTCAACATTATCCCGGTTGACCCACTGAGTTATCTGGAATTTATCTACCTGATCAAAAATGCTAAAGCTGTTATTACCGATTCCGGTGGTGTGCAGGAGGAAACCACGGTCTTAGGTATTCCGTGTGTTACGCTTCGTAATAATACCGAGCGACCAGAAACAGTTACGATTGGCACCAATGAAATGATTGGTGAAAACATGAATTCATTGGCGGAAGCATTTAAGAAAGTCAACTCAGGAAGTTGGAAGAAAGGAGCGATCCCTGAGCTATGGGATGGACGAACTTCACAACGAATAGTAGATGTGCTGGTTAAGCTGAAGCTTTAGTTTCTGGATTCAGTGGCTTGAAAAGACCTTTTCAATTATCTTTAACTCATGGACAACAAAATACTTGAGGTGTTAAGTGAAGAAATTCGTGAGATAAAGAACTTAACAAAAGCTGTTCGTGATGAAGTGAAAGAAGTGCGAAAACTGGCTGAAGCAGCATGGGAAGAGGTAAGGAACTCAAAGCAAGAAATAACAAAATCAAAAAAAAGCAGATGCTGCCTGGGAATTGGTTGTGATGACTCGAAATGAGATCGCCAGACCTTTATGGAAAAAATGGTTTGGACTCAATTAGATTTTTTTATTTTCTTTGGATTGTCTTTCAAAAACGAATCCCACGATTTTGATTTACTCTTTACATTTCCGTTTTGGAAGTGATGACACACAGCAACGCCCAATGCATCCGTTGCATCAAGCAGCTTAGGCAATTCTTTGATCGCTAAAATTTGCATCAGCATGCGAGCCACTTGCTCTTTTGATGCGTTGCCATTTCCTGTTACAGATTGCTTAACCGTTTTTGGGGAGTATTCTGTGATGGGAACTTCACGGTACAAAGCTGCCGACATAGCTACACCTTGAGCCCGTCCCAATTTCAACATAGACTGAACATTCTTTCCAAAAAAGGGCGCTTCAAGGGCAACCTCATCAGGATTGAATTCATCAACAATGCCAAGTACGCGTTCGAAAATTTTCTTGAGTTTAAGTTCATGGGTTTCGTATTTGCTCAGGTGGATGACGCCAAATTGTAACAGCGTAAGTTTAGCACCCTTCACAAGAATAACTCCATAGCCCATTACATTCGTGCCAGGATCAAGGCCCAGTATGATTTTCTCTTTGATTGTTTTTTTCTCCATTTTGCCTGCAAGATCTTAAAGTTTTTTAAAAACCTTGAAGGTCTATATATAACTAACTGCGGCAATTTAATCAGAAGCCCACAATGACTGCATTTTTTATCGCTGTCTTCGTAATTTATTTTTTATTCCTCGTTCTGATGATGATGGGTTGGGGCAGACTTTTGAAAAGTCCACTACTGCAGAAAACAAATCATAATCATTTGCTGTCCGTGATTATCCCTTTTAGGGATGAGGAAAACACGCTTCCCCTTTTGATTGAAACACTGAAGAGACAAGACTATCCCCAAGCCAGGTTTGAAGTAATTTTAATTGATGATCATTCTACGGACGACTCTCTAAAGACAGTTAAACAATTAATCAATGATATCCCAAATTTTAAAGTCATTACTGGTAGTCTAACGGGAAAGAAGAATTCAATTGCTAACGCTATTGAAAATTCCTCAGGCGAAATAATTGTAACTACGGATGCAGACTGTGATCTTCCGATTGCATGGCTAAAATCCATAAATACCATGTTCAAGGGTCACAGTATTAAAATGGTAGTGGGGGCTGTTCGTATACAGCATTCTGATTCTTTCTTTTCTAAACTTCAGGCACTGGAGTTTAGCAGCTTGATTGGTTCTGCGGGGGCAACGCTGGCTTTGGGTTTTCCCACGATGTGCAATGGGGCAAACTTATCTTATCGCAAAGAGACTTTTGTGGACGTAAACGGCTTTGAAGGCAATGAGCATATTGCGTCCGGTGACGATGAGTTTTTGATGAGAAAGGTTGAAAAAAAATTTGGTGTAAAGAGTTTGAAGTTCCTAAATGATTCAGATGCAGTAGTAACTACAATTCCTCAACCTTTCTCATCAAAAACTCATCGTCACCGGACGCAATATGCTCATTGCCTTCAAAGCCGTTTACGTCCACAAAAGTCTC
>JANOLM010000368.1:0-12205 GCA_031419815.1 Bacteroidia bacterium | reverse complement strand
TGCAAACAACCTATCGAAAGGAAGTTGGCGTCCTGTGAATACGCCCAGGTTGCGGTGCATAGGCAAAATATAATCATCAGCCTCTAAAGCTTGCGTGAGCCCTACGGAAATTGCTTCCTGTCCTATGCCACTGAACCATTTACTGATTTTACTCTGTCGCAATAGAATGAGCATTTTCTCTTCGATCATCCGCGGACGGAGGAGGTTTTCGTAGAGTTGTTGAAGGGTTTCGTTGGAATATTTTTTGCGATTGAATTTCATTGGGGCATGTCTAAAAACCTTGTCTCTGATCACCTCATGCCTTATCCATCCCTAAAAAGAGAAGTGACAAAGTAGTTTTTAAAGATGACCATCAGTATAAAAACTGACACGAAGATAATGGATTTTTAATGTGGGTTTCTTAGGGTTAGAATTGAAAAACAGTATATTTATTGCACCCTAAACACAAAACTCTTATGAACTTCTCCGACATTCTCAACTTGTTTAATCAAGGGAAAGGCTCTGCACGAAGCCACATGAAAAACCTTATTGAAATGGCAGCTGTGGATGGCAATTTTGAAGATATTGAATTTGAGTTACTCAAGACCATCGCCAAGCGAAATGGGATTTCTGAAAATCAATTGAAGGAGATACGCAAGAACCCAGACGGCATCAAGTTTGAGATACCCTCCGATAAAAAAGAGAAATTTCATCAGCTTTATGACCTTGTGCACATGATGAGTGTTGACAATGCCATTCATGATGAAGAGGCAAAACTATCCGTACTGTTCGCAATTAAATTTGGCTATCCACGTATCAATGTGAAGGAATTGATTGATACCATTCGCAGCAACATCCAGCATGACCAGGGGCATGATGAAACCATGAAAAGGGTGGCAATGCTGATTGGATAATGGTTCAAAGTTCAAGATTCAAAATTGCTTTCCATTTTGAATCTTGAATTTTTTAGAACTCCACCAACACCTGACCCTTCTCAACGATATCACCTTTTTTCACTTTTACATTTTTTACAATCCCTTCCCCTTGAGATTTAAGGATATTTTCCATTTTCATCGCCTCCAGGATTAGGAGTTGATCTCCGGGTTTTACAAGGTCACCAGCTTTTACTTTCAATTCAATGATCAGGCCCGGCATGGGTGCTTTGATGTGGTTGATCTTTCCAGCGGCTGCACTGTTCATGCCCATCTTCTCCAGTAGTAAATCAAATTTATCTTTTAGCTCAACAGTATAATTTTTTCCGTTGATTTTGAACGTGAAGCTCTTGGTAACCTTGTCGGCAGTCACCACTTCGGCACGGTAACTTTTGTTTTGATATAGAATATGGAAGTAGCCGTCTGAGACTTTTACCTTGTCCCATTGGAATAAGCTTCCATTGACAGAATATCCGTTCTCATCGGAGGTGATCTCAAAAATTTTGTCATTCACTTTGGCCTGTACCATGGATCAAAAGTAGAGGTTAGAAGTTCAGCAGTCAATAGTCAACGGTCGTCAGTGGACTGTGGACAGATTATTTCATTACAATTTCTTTCCTACCTTTACGTTGTCGAAAGACAAGGGGTGCCAAGCAAGGGCTGAGATCATACCCATAGAACCTGATGCCGGTAATGCGGACGAAGGGAGGCAACCATGCCTACAGAAGGAAAAGTTCTTTCGGCAGGCAGGGTAAACACGTAAGTAAGGTACATTCCCCAATGTGCCTGCGGGTTTAAACAAGTTAATAAAAATGTTAAAATTTATGATGGCGGCTATCAGCTGCTCGCTTTCGCTGAATGCGTTGGCACAATTTACAATTGGCGGCATCGTGCGAGATGTCAAAACAAATGAAGCACTCATAGGCGCAACGATTCAAGTTGAAAACCAAAAACGTTATGCTGTAACGGACGAGCAGGGAAGGTTTGAGTTGAAAGGGATTCCTGCTGGACAACAGGAATTGCTAATTAAATTTCTCGGTTACCAGGATTTGCACCAAGTGGTGAACGTAACAGAAAATGTTAAAGTTGAATTTGCTCTGGAAGAAAGCACACAGCTTACAGATGAAGTGGTGGTATATGCTACGCGTGCTAATGACAAAACACCAACTACCTTCACCAATGTTAATAGTCAGGCTCTTCAGAAGCAAAACTTTGGACAAGATTTACCCTTATTGCTAAACTGGACTCCTTCGGTGGTAACAACCTCTGATGCAGGAACTGGTATTGGCTATACAGGGCTGCGCATCCGCGGAAGCGATGCCACAAGAATTAATGTTACGATCAACGGAATTCCGTATAACGATAGTGAATCGCAGGCAACGTATTGGGTAGACATTCCTGATGTTGCATCGTCTACGCAAAGCGTGCAAATACAACGAGGGGTTGGCACATCAACCAATGGCGGAAGTGCTTTTGGCGGTAGCGTAAACTTGCAGACAAATTCGCTGCAGGCCGATCCTTACTCAGAAGTAATCGCAGCGGGCGGATCATTCAACACCCAGCGATATACCTTAAAAGCAGGAACGGGGTTGATCAACAATCGTTGGGCTTTTGATGGCAAGGTTTCAAAAATTGATTCCGATGGTTATATCGATCGGGCATCATCTGATCTTGGTTCTTATTATCTGAGTGGAGGATATTATGGAAAGAAAACAATCATCAAAGCCATCACGTTCGGAGGACACGAAAAAACATATCAATCATGGAATGGCAATGATGCAACCATGATGAAGACAAATAGAACATTTAATTCCGCTGGGGCTCTGTATGATGCCAACTATAACGTGACTGGCTATTATGACAATGAAGTGGATGACTATCGGCAGGATCACTACCAACTTCATCTCACTCAACAATTAAATGACTATTGGAATGCAAATGTGTCCCTTCATTACACGCATGGCCGTGGCTATTATGAACAATACAAACAAGATAAATCATTTGCTGACCTTGGTCTGAATAATATTGTTTTAAAAGACACTACACTTACCTCTGGAGATTTCATTGTGCGCAGATGGCTTGATAATAAATTTTACGGAAGTACTTTTTCGTTCAATTACGACAAGGAAAAAACAAACCTGACAATTGGAGGGGCTTTCAATCAATATGGAGATGCCCGGCATTTTGGTGAGATTGTATGGGGGCAGTATACTTCCAATTCCCAAATCCGCCAGCATTATTATGATGGTCAATCTCAAAAAAATGATTTTAATATTTATGCGAAATGGAATTATGAAATTTCAAGTGAGCTAAATGCTTTTGTGGATTTACAATATCGCGCGGTAGATTACAAAACTTTGGGAATTAGCGATGATTTAGTACCGTATGACATTCGTGATACTTTTAATTTTTTCAATCCAAAAGCCGGCTTGAGCTATTCTGTTTCTTCAAAAGATATTTTGTATGGTTCTTATGCCATTGCAAACCGCGAGCCCAACCGCACCGATTATTTAGATGGGATTGTAAAGCCTAAACCGGAAAAACTTGGCAACCTTGAAGCGGGCTGGAGAAGAAATTCAAAACACTATGCTTTTGAAGCCAATTACTACATGATGAATTACACCGATCAATTAGTACTCACTGGAAAACTAGATAATGTTGGGAATCCGATCAGGTCTAATGTTGGGAAAAGTTATCGCACAGGTATTGAACTTTCTGGAGTTATCCGTTTAACTGAGCAGTTGACCTGGAATGCAAATGCAACCTGGAGTGTAAATAAAAATAAAGACTATGTAGTGGATGAAACTAACCTTGACGCAAAGAAAAATACTGTCATCATTCTTTCACCCAACTGGATAGCTGGAAGCCAACTTACATGGAGCGCCTTCCATAATTTTAAAGCAACATTATTAAGCAAATATGTAGGCAAGCAATACCTGGACAACACGCAAACCGAAAGTCTAACATTAGAAGATTATTTCATTAACGACCTTCGGTTTAATTACACCTTTACACCAAAAGGAATAAAAGCAATTGACTTGAGTTTGCTCGTGAATAATCTTTTTGACACAAAGTATTCTTCCAATGGCGCTACTTATGGAGATGGCGTTGCCTATTATTATCCACAGGCGGGCAGAAATTTTCTGGCTATGGTGGCCATACGGTTTTAGTGGAAGTGCATGATAGCAATCATCTTTGCAGTAACACACCGGGTGAGGCTACTTCTTAAAGCTAGCCTCACCCTCGTTATTTGTCATTGTCCTTACTGCTCGTATTTTTGCGCTTGCCGCCTATTTCTTGGGGCTTAACTTTCATTAGAATGAAAAGAAACCTTCTTGTATTTATTGTTTTAACCTTTACGATAAACGTTTTCGGCCAAAAAGCCGGAAAGTCGGCACAACCTCTCCCGCTTTTTACGGTAAACAATAAACCAGTTTCAACTGATGAATTTATTTACCTCTACAGAAAAAATAATCAATCCAAACCAGAGGATTTTACAGACTTAAAAATCACCGAGTATCTTAATCTCTTCATTAATTTTAAATTAAAAATTGCGGAAGCTAAACAGCGTGGAATGGATACAACCGCTGCTTTCACAAAAGAGTTTAATTCGTATAAAGAGGAGTTGAAAAAACCTTACGTTGCAGAATCAAATGAACTTGACAGGCTGGTTAAAGAAACGTATGCCAACCTCACGGAAGAAGTAAAAGTCTCTCATATTTTAATCAACCTTAAACCTGATGCAACCCCTGCCGACACTCTAGCAGCTTATCAAAAAATCAGCGACATCAGAGAAAGGGCAATAATAGGAGAAGATTTCGGAAAACTGGCAAAAGAGTTTTCAGAAGAACCTTCTGCCAAGACTAATGAGGGAAACCTAGGATACTTCACTGCTATGCAAATGGTCTATCCATTTGAAACAGCAGCTTACAAAACTAAAATCGGTGAAATATCATTACCAGTCCGCACCCGTTTTGGTTATCATATTATTAAGATGTTTGACCGCCAGCCTACGCGAGGTGAAGTAGAAGTCTCGCACATTCTTTTGCGCACGGGCACCAGCAACGATGTCAAAGTGAAAAACACTGTGTTTGAAGTTTACGATCAACTCAAAGGTGGCCGCAAGTGGGAAGAGCTTTGTAACGAATACTCAGAGGACAATGCAACAAAAAGCAACGGAGGAAAACTTCGTCCTTTTGGTGTTGGCGCTCTTGCATCGGTACCGGAATTTGAAAAGGTTGCGTTCTCGCTACAGCAGCCTGGTGATATTTCTGATCCTTTTCAATCTGGAATTGGCTGGCACATTGTAAGGTTAGAGAAAAAAATACCATTTCTTTCCTTTAAAGAAATGGAGCCAGCATTGAAAAGAAGAGTGAGCCGCGATGAGCGTCTACAAATTTCCAAAACATCGCTGATGGCCAAACGAAAAAAAGAACTGGGCTTTACTGAAGGAGAAGGGGCACAGCAAATAAACTCATTTGCTGACACAAGCCTTGTGAAGGCAAGATGGAAATTCCGAGGAATGGAAAGCTTAAAAAGTCAAACGTTATTCACCATAGAAAACAATCCAGTTCCAGTGGGAGACTTTATAAATTTCATTTACAAAAACCAGGCAAACTCCGCTCTTTCTCCTGAAGCTTTTTTAAATCAGTTGTACGAAAAATTTGTGGAGGAAAAATTGAATGGAGCAGAGGAGAAAATTCTATTAGCGCAACATCCGGAGTTCCGAAACCTTTTAAACGAATATTATGAGGGAATACTACTCTTTAGCATCATGGAAAAGGAAGTTTGGGATAAGGCGTCTGAAGATTCTATTGGCCAGCATAAGTTTTACAATCAAAACCAATTCAAGTATACAGCCGGAGATCGATTGGAGGCTCGACAATTTTCAACTACCGACAAATTGTTTCTAGAAGAGATGAAGTTAAAAATCGCCAAAGGGGATACCCTGACAAAAGCCGATGCCAAAAAATTTAAGGCAGCGCAAAATAGCAGGCTGTTCGAGAAGGGAGAAAATAAAATCATTGATAAAATATCGTGGTCCATTGGTATTCACGAAGCCGAAGCGGATGGAATATATTACCTTGTAGAAGTGAATAGGCTTGTGCCACCCGGAACTAAGAGTTTTTCCGAAGCGCGAGCACAGGTAATATCAGATTATCAGGATTATCTTGAAAAAAATTGGATGGCGGAGCTCAAAAAACAGTACCCGGTAAAAATTAATTCAAAGCGCAAAAAGTTTGTGTTGGCTGAGTTGAAAAGGAAATGAGATAACATCAACTAAAAAGTAGTGCACTTAATAAATAACTGATGTTACGCAGAACCAACAATTTGACGTCATTGCGAGTGCCAGCGCGGGCAGTGGGAGGGACGAAGCAATCCTTAAATTCGGAGATTGCTTCGCCCTACCACACAAATCCCCGCAGGTGCTCGCAAAGACGTTCACTATTTTGCGTAAGGTCAGTAAATAAATTTTCGCTTTATAAAATAGCCACTAACAATAAACTGGTGGCTGCCATTTTTGTGCAGAGCTTCATTTTTGTCCTTACTTTCTTTTTCTTCCAAAGTTGCGACCTTATCCGCATGAAGAAAGAATCAGCGGAAAGTAATTTACGAAAACCGGTGGCTCGGGTAAATGATGTTTATCTCTATCGCGATGAACTCAGCGGAATAGTTACCGGCAACACTTCAAAGGAAGATAGCACCGCCCGGGTGATGGCCTACATAAACAGTTGGATACGCAAACAACTGCTTATCAGTGAAGCCACCAAAAAAATAAACATCAACGAGGCTGAGGTAGAGCGCAAAATTCTGGACTACCGTTATAGCCTGATCGGATATGAATTTCAAAATTATTACATCAAACAAAACCTGAACGACAGCATCTCGGATCAGGAAATAGAATTCTATTACAAAGAGCACCTTGATAATTTTATTCTCAAACAAAATATTGTGCGCGGCACTTTTATTAAAGTGCCCACGGGGGCACCACGGACTAACCAGTTAAAAGGATTGATCTATTCAGAAAAAGAAAAAGATATTGAAGAACTAAAATCCTATTGCCTTAGTTTTTCGGCAGCCTATCATTTGTCCGATTCTTCATGGATAGCGTTTGATAAGCTCGTGGTAAATTCTCCTCTGGCAGAAATCCCAAACAAAATTCAGTTTCTTAAGAGCTACACCTATTATGAAACCACTGATAACGAATTTTTGTATTTTTTAAAGATCGAGAATTACAAGATTTCTGACAATGTCTCTCCTGTAGAATTCGTTAAAGAGGACATTAAAAACATTATATTAAATAAAAGAAAAGTAGAACTTGCGCGAAAATTGGAGGAAGAAGTGTATGAGAATGCTACAAAACGAAAAGAATTTGAGGTTTTTGAAAAATAGGGTATTGAAGAATGTGATTTGCCTTGCATTTTTTGCACCTGCCTTTCTGTTTTCTTTTTCAGGGATGGCCCAGGAGGGTACAGGCTTTGTGGTCGATAAGATTATTGTAAAAGTCGACAATTTCGTTGTTTTGAAATCCGACCTTGAAAGTGTTTATCAAAATTATCTGACCAACGGGAATCCCGCCTCAACTGATGCTAAGTGCAGCATGCTCAATAGCATTATCGTGAATAAACTGATGGTAGCAAAAGCCGAAATTGATTCGGTGATGGTTACTGATATTGAGGTGGATCAAAACACTGATCAACGTATGTCGATGATCCTGCAAAACGCTGGCAACTCGCCCGAGCAATTGGAGAAAGCTTATGGAAAAACGCTTGATGAAATTAAACTAGAGCTTCGTGACCAGATAAAGGAACAATTGGTGGGACGTCAAATGCAGGATCTGATTACAAAAGATATTAACATTACGCCCAGTGAAGTGAGACGTTTCTTTAGTCAAATCCCTGCCGATAGTCTTCCCTATTATAACTCAGATGTGGAGGTAGCGCAGATTGTGCGCAAAGCCAAAGTGAGTGATGCTCAGAAAACGGAAGCCCGGCAAAAACTGACAGGACTGCGAGAACAAATTCTGAAGGGAGCAGACTTTAATGAACTTGCCAAAAAGTTTTCGGAAGATCCCAGTGCCCAATATAATGGTGGCGATATGGGCTATGTTGGGCGTGGTGCGATGGTACCCCAATTTGAGGCCATGGCTTTCAAACTTAAAGAAGGGGAAATTTCGATGCCATTTGAATCACCTTTTGGTTTTCACGTCATGCAGCTTATCGACCGCAGAGGTAATGAATATAACTCGCGCCATATTTTACTTTCGGCTGTTCCTTCTGCGGATGATATTCAGCGAGCCAAAGATTATCTGGACAGCTTGCGCGAAAAAATCGTAAAAAATGAAATCAAATTTGAGCCTACGGCTAAAGAACTTTCAGATGATGAGAACACAAAATCGCGTGGCGGTTTTTTTGCAGATGCAGATGGTGGAACAAAAATCTCTGTGAAGGAAATTGACCCCATCATTTATTTTAATATTGATTCCATGAAGGTAGGAAGTATATCAAAGCCTATCACTTACCGGACAGATGATCAAAAGGATGCTGTCAGGATTTTATATTTCAAAACAAAACTGCCACCCCACCAGGCCAACTTAAAAGATGACTGGCACCGGATACAAGCAGCAGCATTGGCCGAGAAAAAAGACAAAGCAATGGAAAAGTGGTTTCTGAAAGCTCGTCAAGATGTGTTTATCAACATCGATCCAGACTATCAGTATTGCCGTATTCTGGAATAATAATTATGGATGCAAATAACGCGGATCATTAAGATAAGCACAGGTAATATGGAATTGGATTTTAAACGCTCTGGCTTAAGGCGGGTTAACTATAAACATCTTTTTCAATCAAAACAATCACCATCAGCGTTCCGTTTTTTCTTTCACAATAGCGATTAACGATTTTTAGAAATGGCCCAACAATTTTCGAATGATGTAGAGGCAGCCGATGCGCTGGCTCAAGCTTACAAAAAACTAAAAAATGAAATTGCCAAAGTTGTTGTGGGCCAGGACGATGTGGTTAGGCTCATGCTTACGGGCATTTTCTGTCAGGGTCACTCTCAGTTGATTGGCGTGCCCGGCCTTGCCAAAACATTGCTTGTGCAAACTATTGCCACCTCCCTTGAGCTTCAGTTCAAACGCATTCAGTTTACGCCAGACCTTATGCCATCAGACATTGTGGGCGCAGAGACGATGGACAAAGAGCGTAACTTTCATTTTGTAAAGGGTCCTATCTTTGCCAACATTTTATTGGCCGATGAGATCAACCGCACTCCGCCCAAAACGCAAGCAGCTTTATTGGAAGCCATGCAGGAATATGCTGTCACTATTGCAGGCCAACGCTATGAACTACCAAAACCATTTTTTGTTTTGGCTACACAAAACCCAATTGAGCAGGAGGGAACATATCCTTTGCCGGAGGCACAGCTTGACCGCTTCATGTTTAACATCCATCTCGATTATCCAACCTTCCAACAGGAAGTAGATATAGTAAAGAACACAACAGCCGATGACATCCAAAAAGTAAATAAAGTACTTACCGGAGAAGAGATTGTTGCCTTTCAACATTTGGTGCGCAGGGTGCCCATCGCAGATAATGTTGTGGAGTATGCAGTTAAGCTAAGTCACCTCACCCGCCCAGGTGTGAATGGCTCCACCGTAGCTAATGAATATCTTGAATGGGGCGCTGGCCCGCGGGCTTCTCAATATCTTGTTCTAGGTGCCAAGTGCAATGCTCTTCTCAATGGCAAGTACTCGCCCGACATTGAAGATGTGCAAGCCGTTGCCAGACCAGTGCTTCGCCATCGCATCGTGCGCAATTTTAAGGCAGAAGCTGAAGGCGTAACAGTAGATGGGCTGATTGGGAAGTTGATGGGGTAGCCCTACTCTTTTTTGTCCTTCAATAAATTCTCTGCCAACATCTTTGACTGAGTATTACTGTCTCCACTACCTTTTCTGGTAAGTCTGGTGGATACCCTTGCAATCGGAGAATACGGTGTTCTACCAATCAAGTCGACTATATCTGAAAGCTTATCTATTTTCCATTTTTTGGCATCTCAACTTTTTTTGTTCTTAGCTTCGAAATGTTCCAATGCCCATTCAATACGATCGAGAACTTTTGAAATCAATAGGTCAATAACTGATTGTATTTCCTCTTTGGTTAGCTGCTCGTGATACATCTTCTTCAAAAAGGGTTGTTCCTCGTTATGGCCAGAGAGACTAAAGCCATACCAATAAACTTGCATCATAAGTCTTATGGATAAGTGTACATCAATATTTTCAGTTCCTATTTTCCTGAATCCAGACAATTGATATTGAAACACTACCTCATTTGTGCTTTTCAGGTTTTCTTCTTTCCGCCAGAAATCACCCACATCGTCAATCCCGTAAACACTTTTGTCTTTTAAATGCCACATAGCGCGTTGTGTCATGAACTCATTTTTGAATTCTGACGAAAGCTTTTGCATGATTTGTTGGTAGAGCGGCTTTAAACTTTTTTCAAAGATGTTTTGAAGAAGTTGGAATGTGGCCGGTGTTTGAATTTCATCTGCCTGCATAGATTTCACTTTCTCTTTAACAGCTCTTAAACGCGCTTCTACTGCACTCAAGTTTTCTTCTACCTCTTTTTCCAGTTCCGCTTCCAATTCTTCTACCGTTGGCATTTGCGCTTTCAATTGTTTTGGCAACGCATTGATCAATTCGTATTCAGCCACACCCATTGGGCTTTGTATTCCGGTTAAGGCATACTTCACTACTGTTTTATTTGGGGTTTTGCACAACAACACACCAATGGTTGGCTTGTCGTCCGCTCCTTTAATTTGTTGGTCGATTGTATTAATGTAGAAATTTAATTTTCCTGCATACTCTGGCATAAACTCGCCTACTTTCAATTCAAAAACAACAAAGCAGTGCAGGTGGTAATTATAAAAGAGTAAATCAAGAAAGAAATCGTCACTGTTCACAACTAAGTTGTACTGGTTGCCTACAAACGCAAAGCCTCTGCCGAGTTCGAGCAAAAACTTTTTTATGTGCTGAATGAGTGCCTTCTCTAATTCTCGTTCATGTATTTCTTCTTCGATGCCAAGAAAGTCAAAGAGGTAAGGATTTTTAAATGTTTCCCGCGCAAGATCAGACTGATATTTAGGCAGCGTCAGTTCAAAATTGGTAATGGCCTTTCCCTGCCGGTGATACAAGTCACTTTCAATCTGGTGAACAAGCACCGCCTTGCTCCATCCATTTTGAATGCACTTTTGAATGTAAAAGAGCCGTTCTTCAAGGGTTGGGAGTTTATCAAGCAATACAGTATTATGTGTCCAGGGAAGCTGGCCTACCAGTTTTTCTAATTGTGCAACCACTGGTTGCGTAATTGCATTTTCCTGATTTTCAACGTCTTGTAATTTGGCAACCGGTGGCTGCCAAATTGTGAAATCGGGATAAGCTTTAGCAAAATCGCGCATGTAACGGAGATTGCGCGAAGAAAGTCCTTTCATGTCCTCGAACTCAATTTTAAGGTCAGCAGCGAGGCGGTCAATGATTTTAGCACCCCAACCTGCTTTGTTCTGCTGCTCAATAATAGTCTGGCCAATCTCCCAATACACCTGAAGGAGTTGCGTATTAACCACAACCGAAGCACGTAACCTTGCCTGCCTGATTTTCTCTTTCAGGTCTTGCAGAATAAGCCCATAGTCTTTATCCAATTCAGAACTCATAACCAATCTCTTTTAAGTTCTTCTTTATTTCCTTGCCTTCCATGTAACCATTTCCAACGAGCGGACAGAGGAACATAAAAAACCCGTTCGGCTGTGTACTCGCCTTTGTCCTCGGGGTCTGCACCGGATTTCTTTTTCTCGGCTTCTAATTTTTGATAGAGTTCGTCAAAGGCATCAGAGATATATTTAAGGAAGATGAGTCCCAGTGCAACGTGTTTGTACTCGGCAGCATCCATGTTGCTGCGGAGTTTGTCGGCTGCTGTCCAGAGTTTCTTTTCAAGTTCGGCAGTGTCAGTCATTATTGAGTCGAGAGTATATTTAGTCTGACAAAATACGGAATTTTAAAATGCCTGAGCGATTAGGGCTTGGCAAGAAAGTGTTGTAATTAAAGAAATCGTCAATGGCACCAAATCAATTCAGCACCTCTCTCAACACTTGCACCGATTTTATTTCCCCTAAATTATCGATGTGGGTAGCATAAAATCTAAGCAATAGATCTAACAGGTTTCTACGGTTGATGGCCGTCATTGCCAAGTGGTCATCAAAGTCAGCTTTCAATAATTCTTTGAGTAAAGCTTCTTCCTTCA
>JANOLM010000367.1:0-1748 GCA_031419815.1 Bacteroidia bacterium | reverse complement strand
CTGCATACGACATTCGCTTTCAAACCGGGCGCGATGCCTGTTCTGGTTATACATTGGGTGAGATGGATGGCTCCTTCGGCTCCATGTTTAGATTGGCACCTCAAGCTGTTCATGTTTCGTTGTTCAGGCCATACCTGTGGGAAGTAAGCAATCCGCTGATGCTTTTGTCTGCCTTGGAAAGTTTATTTTTTTTTATCGTAACAGTGGCTCTTGTGATCAAATACAGACTTGGTGTACTTAAATCTTTTAGCAATCCCGATGTAAGTTTTGCAATAATTTTTTCAGTGATTCTCGCCTTTGCCGTTGGGGTTTCATCTTTTAATTTCGGAACGCTAGTGCGTTATAAAATTCCTTTGATGCCTTTTTATTTATTGGCCCTGATTCTCATTTATTATGAAAACAAACCCAAAACAGTTGACGAATTTGATGCAACGGAATAATGTGAAATAATTTTCTTCCTTCCTTCCAAGCCAATTATTTTCCTCAAGGCTTTATCTAAGATGAGTTTTTCAAGGCAGAGCATCCATTCTACTTCTGTTTCGCACCAATAGCCATTCACTCCATTATCCACAATTTCAGTATTAACTCCAACGGGCGAGACAAGTGCAGGGATTTCAAGAGCCATATATTGCAAGGCTTTAAACCCACACTTGCCTTTGGCCCAGACGTCATCGCTTAGCGGCATAATTCCAATATCCATTTTTAAAAGATCTTCCACCTCTGTTTGTTTTGACCAGGGAATAAAGTCAACAAATTTTAGTTTTAGTTGAGGGTCTTTGTTGGCAATAATTAATAAGCGCATCTGCCCTGAGAATTTTGCTTCAAGTTTTGTAAGTATGGACACCATGGAGTTAAGATAGGGCAAGGTGGATTGAGTGCCTGTCCACCCGATGACAACAGAAGTTGAGTTTTTTTGAGTGGAAAAAAGCAAAGGATTATGAAGGTTAACAGTGTCAACGGTTGTTGGATTGATAATCACATTTTTATTGAACTGAAGGGCATAGCTGGCCAGAAAAGAATTGCCGCAACTTATTTTGTAGCTCCATTTACAGATAGAGACCACTTTACCATGCCATTTAAGAAAGGCAACTAACTTATTTTCTTTTGAAGTATTGGGTAGCCAGATGGCATCATCAAAGTCATAAATGATTTTCTTTTTTAGGACTTTAGCGACAATCCATTCTATAATTGGAGGGCCAATTGGTAAACATTCGCGGTGGATGAATACAAAATCAATTGTGGACAAGCGAATCAGGATTGCAAATCTTCTTATCACACCTTTTATAAAACCAACGATTTTTTGGAATGTATAGCCAGGCTTATATAAAATCCGCCAGGTTTGTTCATCCCAAAACGATTGATCCGAAACCTGAAAGCTGTTTTCTTGAAGAAGATCTAAATACTGTTCAAATCGAAAACGCTGGGAAGGTGCTTCCTTAAATGGGTAGGGAATTAGGAAAAGGATTTTCATCGTAACTTTACCCAAAAATGGGTAATAAACCACAAATCTCCTTCTCGCTAAGAACTCAGATAAAACGGTGATGACGGATTCTGAGGAGCATATTATTGATTCTGAAAATCAGGGTCTCTTTAATTGGAATGAACTATGGCGCTACCGCGAGTTGTTCTATTTCTTTGCCTGGCGCGATATTAAAATTAAGTATAAGCAAACAGTGTTAGGCTTTTTGTGGGCTATTCTGCAGCCCCTGTTGATGATGATTATTTTCACTGTTTTTTTTGGACGCGTG
>JANOLM010000366.1:0-1677 GCA_031419815.1 Bacteroidia bacterium | reverse complement strand
GTCGGAGTGGTAACACTTATAAATAGATTTGTCCAGGTTGCTGATTACACCCAGGATGGGCACACCTTCCAGCATGAAGGGTTGATGATCACTATGAAGGCCTGAGCGATTTTCAAACTTGTTGGAGAAAGTAGTATCGATTTTGTTGATTTCTGCGCCCAGGGTTTTAAAGAATGTAGTGTCACTTAATTTTCCACCGGCATTGATGCCAATCGGATTGCCACTCATGTCCAGGTTCATCATATACTTGATCGAATTGATAGAACCATCTTTTACTGCCTGCCCCGTCATGTGCGTGGAACCCAGCAATCCCTCCTCTTCGCCCATGAACATCACAAACTGAACCGTGCGCTTGGGTTGAAGTTTATTGGCTTTAAAAGCACGGGCGATATCCAGTACCGAGAAAGAACCTATTCCATTGTCTATAGCCCCGGTGGCAAGATCCCAGGAATCAAGGTGTCCTCCTATAATTATTCTCTCCTCAGGAAATTGCGATCCCTTTAAAGTGGCCACCACATTTCTCGCTTTTATCGGATCGCTGTAGTTGGTCATAGTAATGTGTGCTTGTATTTTTTTGGTCTTGAGTTTTTCTTTCAGTGCCATGCCATTTTCTTTTCCTATACAAACGGCCGGGATGGGAATCAACTCCCCTGTAACGGAAGCTGTTCCCGTTAATAACACACCGCTGTCAACCTGGTTAAGCATGATCAAACCCTTTGCTCCATATTTAATAGCGATGGAAGCCTTTTCACTTCTATGCAAATTGCGCAATCCTTCTCCGCTGCCTTCCAGTATGCCGATATAAACAAGTGCAATTTTATCTTTCACTACTGTTGGCTTCGCTTCGTAATCTTTTTCAAGACCGTTGCCCATGTCCACTACTTCACCGGTTATTTCGGCCGTTACCGGAGAATGCGCGAGTGTAACAGCTGAAACGTTTGCTCCATCAATCATCACATTAATATCTCCGCGCGACCATGACGTCACTTCAAATTCCTGATAGGCCACATCTTCAAATCCATATTCCTTGAATTTAGTGAAGGTATATTCCTCTGCCTTATGTCCATTCTCAGAACCCGTAAGGCGATGCCCAATCGTGGAGGTAGCCTCGCCTAGTGTAGCGTATGCTTTTGAATTTTGAAGCACTTCGTTGTTGATGCGGACAAATAGTTCGTGACGAGTTTCGGTCTTGCATGCTGTAAGAAAGCCTGCAGACAGTAGGATGATAATGTTACATGGTAATTTTTTCACTGTTTTTTGGGATTGGATGTTAGCAAGGTATTCACAATTTGGATGGAGTCAATCTCAAATTTATACGAATGGTTGAGTTCAGAAAAATAGGGTGCTGGGTTCATCAGCCTAGTTTGTGTTTGTTAACAGCAGGTGCAAGGATAAGAAGTACACTGAAACAATCTTTATTGGTTTAAGTGAGAATTAACTGGTAATTTCAGTTATTAACTGGATGTTTACGCAAAACTAAAATTTAACGTCATCGCGAGTGCCAGCGAAAGAAAGCGGGAGGGGGAAGCTTATCAATTCATGCCTTAACCTTGAAAGTAAAATATCAACAAAGGGTGTAGCCTTCGTTTACTAACCCCCAGGTGTCATGAGGCCTGAAAGGTTCTAATCCCATAAAATATCGTTCGGCATATTCTACCAGATATTGCGCACTTTGCG
>JANOLM010000365.1:0-13474 GCA_031419815.1 Bacteroidia bacterium | reverse complement strand
TTTTCAGCAAAGGCGACATGTAACCGCAGTTGAGATAGGTAGTGCCTGATGGCAAGGAAAATTTTGATCGTTGATTTTTCAGCATGTTAATAGTTGCTTGGCGAAAGGTTTAATGAATCGCGCAGATATCTGAACTCGTTTTTATTTTTTGTCCAATAATCGGTAATAATTGTTTTATCTAAAACAGCTTTTGTAAGAGTGGCTTTCCCTCTCTCGGTAAATGATTCTTCCCAACCCAAAATTTTGTGCGGAAAGGATCTTTCAAACCTGATAGCCAATATCCTTTCCTGGTCTTTTAGGGATATTGTATATAGAATTTCACTTTTGTTTTCTGATTTAACCGCATTCACAGTCATTACTTTTAAATCAGTATGCTTTAGGCGAGTAAAAAAAAGGCCAGGTATCATTTTAAAATTACCCAGTGGAAGATTTTTAGGTTCGAGCCTAATGATATTCCAAAGTTCATCCTCCAGTAAGACTTTGTCGAGGGTGATTTTTTCGTCTCCTTCCTGTTCAAAGTAAGAGTAAGCCGAGACACTATATTTTTTGCCTTTCAAATTGAGTTGATTAAAAACATGACCGCACCATTCTTGCGAAGTCATGGTGGCTTTTAGTGAACTAGAAAATTGCTTTCGGCTGACCGGTGTAAAAACAGAAAGCATCATGGAATAAGGATAAATTCCTGTGACAAAGTTTTTTGTAAAATTCATTTTCAGCACACTTACTTTGTCGTTTTTGGCTTTTACAGGGTCATCCAATTTCACTTGTTTCTTTTGTGAAAAATCTTCTGTAACAAAAATCAACATGGCTTTTCCATCTCTCAATTCTCCATACCGCGATTGTTCCAAATTATAGGAATTCAATTCGGCCTTGCCTGAATACCAATAGTTTCTAAAAGCATCGGTTTCATAAAGTCTCCCTTTATCGGATCGGGAAGAGGCGGTTTCGCAGGAAATTGAAAAAAAACCAATCACGCAGGCAAGAACGTATGTCTTTACAGATTTCATAAATATTTAATTGGAGGTCCGGTTGGTCATGGAAAATACTACTTAATAGGTATTGAAATCAGAGTTTGTTCGTTATACTTTCAAAATTTTAAAGATTAGACAACAATTTCATCGCTTAGGTTAAACTTTTGGTTACCAATTTTGTCCTATTGAAATAAACCATCACAATTTACGAATTCATGAGAGCATCAGCAGAAAATTACAAGGGAATTGAATTTGTCAGAATTTCAACCTTACCCGAAGATCAGAAAAAAATGATTTGGACTTCGCTCAAGCACGATAAGATCATTAAAATATTGAAAAATGATTGTCTTCTCAACGACTGTGTCCAAGTCCGCGATTACGAAACATGGTACTCGGAATTTTTTAAGACAGAAGTATTTACTGTAACGCCCGAAGTCATCCAATCCAGAAAGCAACCCGAGTATACGTTAGCCTTTAAATAATTGGTCTTAACCGGTATGATCACTGCAAATAAGGAAAGCAATCCTTAAATTACTGATCACCCCAAATCCCTTCTGGAACAATCTCAAGGACATTTCCCGCAGGGTCTTCGAAGTAGAAAGACTCCTGGCCAGTCTCCCAAATTACTTTGTCTACAATCGCAATTCCTTTAGATAGGATTTTGTGCTTATGCTCCTCATATTCTTCGCGCTTCACTTCAAATGCAAAGTGATATTTTCCTTCGGCATAATGAGCGGGCGGGCTTTTCTTCAATCGTGAATCCTCTGGGTTGAAACAAAGCAACACAGAATTTCCCGCACGGAAGAAAATATGCTTTTTTTCTACATAACTGATAATGGGCAGCTCAAGCAACATGTGATAGAAGGCCTTGGCTTTTTCAAGGTCACGATAGTAAATACAAGTTTCTTTAATCTGCCGGATGTTCATGCTCCTGGTTTTAAACCTTTTGGAATATTCGTTTTCGGGATGTCAGGCTTGTATCTGGAATCTTTAAAAATTTTATCAGCACTGGGTAAGAGCATCAGTTGTGGTAATGTTGTTTCTGGATAACGTTCCATGTAGGTACTAACGATCTGCCAGCCCACCCATCTGCCGATGCGACCCGGACATTTCTCACCTACTTCAATTGTCTTCGGGCGTTCGTCATTAAATTTTTGTTTTATCTGATGGCTTGTTTCATACAACACCTGATCTTCAATAAACCGGTACCAGATAAGGCCTTCATTCTTTCGCGAGCCGCTTATCTCTTCTTGTGTGTAAGCAATGAAAATACTATCAGGTGTACAGGGCATCATACGCTTGGCGAAGTAATACGCTTTGCCAAACGCAATCATATCGGCCAATACGGTTTTGTCTTCTACACTTGTCTTATTGAAACGACCTTCAATTCCATACAATAACATCACAGAGGGCACAATGAAATTTTTCTGGTACCTTCTGAGCATATACTCATACATATTAGGTTTGTATTTTGCTTTTGGTCCCAGAAAGTAATCCAATCCTACAATTACGAGTGAGTCGGAAACATACAGATCACCTTCCAGCCCCGTAATCACTGTAATTATTTTTGGAGGAGTAAAGTCGGGATAATAATACTTCATGTTTGCAAACGCCTGTTGAAATTCCTTTTTTATTTCCGACAAGTCGCCAAACACTTTTTTAGTTTCCATCAATAAGGTGTCGATATGTGGATTGGTGAAGCGGTGGTAGAGTTCGTTGATAAACACTGAATCATCTGGATAAGCAGGGCGGTTGAAAAAATAATCGCGTAACGTTGTGTGACGCGAAAAGAAACTCACCAATTCTGCCTTGGTGGTGATGGCTGGCAAGGAATCTTCCAGGGATTCGATCTGTAGTTTAATTTCAAGCTGTGATGTTTCTGGTATGAAGGCACACTTTTCTTCTTTTTCATCTACACAACTCACCCAGAAGCAACTCGTCACTAACAACAGAACAGCGATCTTTTTCATTCTTATATTATTCTTTCGCGAAGATGATTAGATTTTCAGAAAAGAGAAATTTTCATCGCAAATAAAGATAATCCCGATTAACGTTTAACCATTCACGGATAACGTTCCCTACTAGTATATTTACACCGTGAATACACCCAAGCATATAGCCGTTTCCGGTAACATAGGTTCTGGAAAAACAACGTTGGCCGAAAAACTTTCCAAACATTATGGATGGACACCCCTATATGAGTCAGTTGACCATAATCCTTACCTAAAAGATTTTTATGAAGACATGACGAGGTGGGCATTTCATCTTCAGATATATTTTCTAAACAGTCGCTTCAACCAGGTTCACCAGATCCGCGCCAGCGAACGCACCATCATTCAGGACAGAACTATTTATGAAGATGCACATATTTTTGCAGCCAACCTTCACAAAAGCAAGCACATCAGCGACCGCGATTATCAAAGCTACCTGGACATTTTCAACTCCATGATCAACTTTGTTAAGCCACCCGACTTGCTGATTTATTTAAAGGCAGACATTCCAAAACTGGTGCAGCAAATTCAAAAACGCAACCGTAATTTTGAATACAACATCAAGCTTGAGTATTTGAGAACACTGAATGAACACTATGAAGCTTGGATAGGTCACTACAAATTGGGGAAACTTATAATAATAGATGTGAACCACATGGATTTTGTAGAACGTGTGGAGGATTTTTCCAATATCGTTGGTAGGATTGATTTAGAATTGAATAACTTATTTGGCAGTCTAGGTACAGATCAAAATAGGTAGGGATGCAAGAACTCTATTTCAACATATTTTCATTCAATTTTAGTTCTACTTTGTTAACTTCAGAAACATAGCCCTGAAAGGGCGGAATTTAACAAGACAGGGTGAAGCCCTGTCTGCTTGAGGCATGGAAGAAGAATAGCCCTGAAAGCGCGAGATATGATTACGCCCTTTCAGGGCTTTGATTTGTAGACCACTTCATAACGCAGGGCTGTACCCTGCGTTATGTGATGCCGCCCTTTCAGGGCTTTGAAGTAACTTAACAAAGTAGAATTAGTTACTTCCGGTACTTCATTATTATTTGTAACTTAGACCTATGATAGACAGTAAAGAAAAATATACAATAATAGAGAAGGTAGTGCGAACAGAAGATGAAGCCGTGTTGAACCAGATAAAAGAAATACTGGAGTTTAACGAGGGGAATTTTTGGGAGAATATCAATCCTGATTTAAAGTCATCTTTGGAAAGAGGTTTAGACCAAAGTAATAGGAAATTGGGAATACCGCATGAAGAGGTGGTGGCTGTCTTAAAAAAGAACAGGAGGATATGAATCTGAATGTCATCTGTAACATTCAATAGCAATCTTGATCAAGACCCTGAAAGATTGCCAAAATAATAATAGAGACGCCACATCTTGCGTCTCTACCTATTTCAATTTAAAAACAGACGCGCTGTAGCCTGCAAAAATCCCCAAACCATTTTCAACATTGGTGAACACTTGAACAGGCTGGGCGAAAGGATCGCCACGGGTGTAGTCTTGCAGGTTTTTACTGGTAAAATATTGGTAATACGCTTCGCTTACGCTAAATAAGATAAAGTCAACATGCCAAGCATTATATTGATTGCCGTGCATTAAAATGGAAGGATTGATCTTCATGAGAAATCGATAATCCTTTCCATTAAAAAGATTGTCGTTAAAAAGCATACCTGTTCTGGAGTCATAATCATTTTCATAAGCCGGATCAACCGGAGTAAAATTCATTTCTGATCGATAGTTCACGGTGTCTTTAGTACGGTTATCTATGTAGTATCCCTCATGTAAAACCTTCAGGAGGTAATAATTTTTCTCAGTGGGATCACTAAAATTGACCTTCATCACAATTTCCTCATTCATAAATGGAAAGTTGGAGGTGTCGGATACAACTTCAACTGATGTTATCGGAACGACCACCGGAATTTGGCTAATCGCAAATGTGTTGGGATCCGTCACGGTTTCAACTTTTAAAGTGTACGAACTCTCAGGTGAAGGTGAGGTGTCGGCCCGATAGACGCCTCCTCCTATGTGCTCAAGCGTGGAAATGAGCTGATCATTGTAATCATAAACTCCCACCTTCGCATCTTCCACTGCTGGGAAAAAAGGCAAATCCGTTAAAATATGTCGATTAAGCGAAACCTGAACCTGCCATACACTGTCTGGTGTGAAGAGAGAATTGACAACGAGCTTAGGTTTTTCCAACGGTATATCAATATTCACCACCGTCTCACAAGAGATGAAGGCCATGGTGATTAATATGCATTTTACTATACTTTTCATTCCTAGAATTTAAAACTCCATGTGATGGACGGAATAATAGGAAACAGAGAATATTGAATGAATCTCAAATTTCCTTTTTTATCATAACCAATATCTACAAAGAAGGGATTCAAATGATTGTAAGCATTGTACACTCCCAGCGTCCATTTGCGCTGGCCCCACTTTTTATCTTTCCACCAGCTAAAACTTAAATCGAGGCGATGATAGTTCCTCATGCGGTATGAATTTCGTCCACCGAAATAAGTAACATCCATAGGCGGATAGTTATTGTACCTGGAGTTCTGACCTAACCCATTGGCAACACCTTCATATGTTGCGATTGGCAGAGTAATTGAATTCCCGGTTCCAAACACCCAGACCATCGAAAAATCCATGCGTTTGTTCCACTCATACGTAAGTGCCGCACTTACATCATGGCGTCTATCATATTTGTAGGGATATTCCTCTCCAAAATTCAGTTCATCAAATTGGCGAACGGCCTTTGATAACGTATAGCCGAGCCAGCCCGTAATGGCACCGGTTTTTTTCTGAACAAGCACCTCAGCTCCATAACTTTTACCTTGACCATTTGTCGCTACTTTATCTTGCCAGTCCCCTTCCACATTCAGGTAGCTTGCCCCATCTTTATACTCGATAAGGTTGCTCATTTTTTTATAATAGCCCTCCAAACTAAATTCATATTGCGATTTATAAGTCCGGGCAAAACCAATAGCTACTTGATTTGCCTGTTGGGGTTTTACGCGGGCTGTGCTGGGCACCCATAGATCTGTGGGCAGGCCAATGCCAGTATTCGTAAGCAGATGGATAAACTGCGTCATGCTGGAATAGGATGCCTTGAAAGAAAAATCATCTGTCAGTAGAAAACGGGATGAGATGCGAGGCTGCACCGAGTAATACCATTTATTTTCAACAGCAAAGGTGGAGCCATGAACACCTGCATTTAATTTTATACGCTTGCTGACTTTCCAATCATCTTCTACATAGGCAGAGGCTTCATATGCCTTGGTGACCTTGGCCCCTACTGTTGTATCGCCATCAATCGAAGAACGAAAGGACAATACGCCAGGTGAAAATTGATGCCATATATTATTCGCACCAAAGCGAATAAAGTGATTTGGACTTGGTAAATAATCAAAATCAATTTTTGCCGCCCAATCCCGAATGCCTGAATGATAGTTATTGCCATAAAATAGATTCTCATCCGGCATACCGGGAGTTGTTTTATTCTCCTCATACTTTTGCGAGATA
The DNA here is from genome assembly GCA_031419815.1 of Bacteroidia bacterium. Classification (GTDB taxonomy): domain Bacteria; phylum Bacteroidota; class Bacteroidia; order Cytophagales; family Cyclobacteriaceae; genus ELB16-189. The sequence continues at coordinate 6,973 of JANOLM010000365.1, read as the reverse complement.
TCGAAAAGATAACGGCTGTAGGTGGCCGTGACATTGCTGAAAAGTTTTGGTCCAAAGATGTGATTCCAACGCGCAGCAGTGATCAAGTTGCCCCACTTCAAACTGAATTCACTTTTAGAAGTGGTAGTAGATGGGCCACCGGGTCGAGACTGATCCTTTGTTTTAGCATAGGCTTTGTCGTCACCCATATAAGTACTGAGATACAATCTGTTTTTAGAGTTAATGATATGATTCAGTTTCAAATTAAGGTCATAGAAATAATAACCAGCGCGAACATCATCGGTGGCCAGCAGAATTACAGGCTGGGCAAGTATGTCTATGTAAGACCTCCTGGCTGATACAATGAATGATGTCCTGTCTTTAACGATGGGACCTTCTACAGTTGCCTTTGCAGCAATGATCCCAATGGATCCTTCGCCCTTTACTTTTTTCATATTGCCTTCTTTCATGTTGATATCAATCACGGATGAAAGTCGCCCGCCATAGCGTGCGGGGAAACCGCCTTTGATTAATTCCACATGGTTGATGGCATCCGCATTGAAGACGGAGAAAAAACCAAATAAATGAGAAGCATTGTAAATAGGAACGCCATCCAACAACATTAAATTCTGATCAGGACCACCTCCCCGAACATAGAGCCCCGTACTTCCTTCATTGCCCGATTGAACACCCGGCATAAGCTGAAGGATTTTTAAAATATCCGTTTCGCCCATGAAAGCAGGGAGTGCTTTTACCTGCTCCATGCCAACGGTAAGTGTACTCATTTTAGTAGATTCATGAATGGCCTCTGCTTTCGTACCACTAACTATTACTTCGTTCAGCAACGTGGAGCTTTGTAAGTTGATGTTTATGACGGTATCGCGTTTTAGGGAAAATTTAATTGTTGTAGGTTGATATCCTACATAACTATAAACTAAGGAAATGGAATCCTTTGGCAGGGTAAGGCTGTAAAACCCATGTGTATTTGCCGAACTGCCAGATGAAGTTTTTGGATGGATTAGCGTTGCGCCAATAAGACTCTCACCCGTATCAGCATCTTTTAAATATCCGCTAATAGTAAATTTCTGAGCAGACGATACAAATGATAACAAGATCATTGAAAGCAAACCAATTGTTTTTCCCATGTAGGTTAGGCAGATAGACGTACCTTAACGTCAATACTTTTTCCTTATTATATTTAAAAGAGTAATATAGCAAGTCTTTATGAAAGCCCTTACTTTTCACGGCAAGGATACCATTGATTATGAATCGATCGATGATCCAAAAATTCTATCACCTTCCGATGTAATTGTTCGCGTAAAGGTTTGCGCCATCTGCGGGTCTGATCTTCATGTTTATCATGAACACGAAAAAGGACTTGATCACGGCACTGCCATGGGCCATGAGTTTGCCGGAGAAATTGTAGAGATTGGGAAAGAAGTAAAGACGCTGCGAAAAGGTGATTTAGTGATGACTCCATTCACCACCAATTGCGGAAAATGTTTTTATTGTAAAATCGGTCTAACCTGTCGATGTGTCCATAGCCAACTCTTCGGGTGGGTGCAACAAAGTAAGGGCCTTCAGGGTGGCCAGGCGGAATATGTAGGAGTGCCTATGGCGGAATCAACACTCAAGAAAATACCAGAAGGCATTTCATTGGAAGAGGGCTTGATGCTGGGTGATATTATTTCAACCGGATTTTTTTGTGCTCATCAAGCAGAGATCAAACCGAAAAGCACCTATGTGGTTTTGGGCAGCGGTCCAGTTGGACTTATGGCCATACTGGGCGCAAGGGAATATGGAGCAGAAAAAATTTTCGCGATTGATACTGTAGAAGAAAGGCTCAAACACGCTGAACAATTCGGGGCTATACCCATCAACGCTTCGAAACAACGTGTGATAGAAGTCATAAAAGAATTTACGCAAGGCAGAGGAGCTGATGCTGTGATGGAAGCCGTTGGTAATCACAATGCAGGTAAGCTTGCTTATGATCTGGTTAGACCCGGTGGAATTATTTCGCAGGTGGGGGTTTGTACCGATGCCCATCTTCCATTCTCTCCTACGCAGGCGTATGATAAAAATTTAACATACAAAGTTGGCCGCTGCCCGGCTCGTTATTGTATGGATAAACTGGTGCCCGTGGTACAGCAAAAAAAATACGATTTCACATCCATCATTACGCATTGGATTAAATTGAGCGAAGGCGTTTCTGGCTATGACATTTTTGCGAACAAAAAGGACAACTGTTTAAAAGTTGTTATGGAGCCTTAATCAAAACACCATTGAATATCCTTTTCCCGGGTCATTTTTTAATTCTTTGCTCTTGCGAATTTCCCACTCTAGAAATTTGATGTGTTGTGCACACATAAATTCTCTAAAAAATGTCAGGTCTTCTTTTTTTCTTGATTCATTCAAAGAGTTGATGTAATCGGCTTTGTCTTCAGTGTACACTATTGTCAAAGGCTGGCCGTGATAGCGTTGAATAAAATTCATCAACAGCCGAGACGCCCGGCCATTGCCATCCCCGAAAGGATGTATTTGTACCAGGTCATAGTGTGCGTCAAATGAAAGGGACAATATCTCCTGCATGTTTTTTACGCTCTTTACTTTTGTTTGTAAGGCATCGCAAAGTTTAGCAACTAGAGATTTTACTTTTGTAAAGTCTACAAAGCGTGTCGATCCGGCACTTACATTGGCAAGGCGCCAATCTCCCTTAGCTGTATCAAAATCGCCACCAATGGAACGTACAATGCCGCCTGTGCGCTCCATCACAAACGATGCTATTGCTTGAATTAACTCTGGTGTAATCAGGGTTTTCTTTTCAGCATTCTCCAACACGAATGAAAGTGCCTTGAAATGGTCTTGTACCATCAGGTGATGTTCAAGCGGTTTTCCTTTGGCCGTTATTCCCTCGCTTAGTAAGAGTTCGGTATCAAGTTGGGTGAGAGTGGAGCCTTCAATGCTAGTGGAGTGGTGAACGATGGAGTATAAATTGAACCGCTCGTAATCAATTACCTGATCAAGCCGCAAGTCGAGATACTCTCCAGTAAGTGAATCTATTTTTTTCCACACATCCATTATCAAATTTACATAAAAAAGTCCCATCAGAAGATGGGACTTTTATGCGTTATGTTAAATGGATCTATTGCCCTACTATAAATACTGCATTTGAAAAAATCATTTTGCCACTTTCCCAAAAACTACGGAACAGTGGGTTATCGGTCATGTACACTACTTGCCCTTTACCTTTATCCTCTACACCAAACACCAATGTATTTTCCAATTGCTTGTTGATTTTGACTCCGGCAAAACCGATCAGCGGTTTTTGTTTTCCTTTTAAGATGCCCACGTTCCAACCTTTTTCGAGGTACGCGTAATGCAATTCGTTGGTGCGAAGAGAATAGTAATAATCACCCAGGCCAAATGCTAGAGGATGTGATTTGTCTAATGTCACTTTGTAGATCGCACCAAAAATTGAATTGGATAATTCCTTTCGGTCAGCTTCACCGTATTTCAGTGGACCTTCTTTTTCGGCCTGCTCTTTTTCGGCTTTCTCAACTTGCTTTTTTGCATCTTCAGTGGTATACTCTTTCAATCCAAATCCCTTTTTATCCGCAAACGAAGAAGTGCTTCCGGCTAGTAAGATTAATTTTGCGCCATCACTTACCCAACGCTCAATCATGGACAATGCGCCCTCATCAAATAACTTGTAAGTACCATCGGGCACAATCAATACATCGTATTTCCAAAGATCTATGGATTTGAAGTAGTCTGTTCCAATAATGGATATGGGATAATGAATGTTTTGTTCAAAGAAGTGCCAGATTTCACCATGCCCAAGCGAAGAAGTTTGATCGCCACCAAGCAAAGCAATTTTTGGCGGCTCCAAATAGTTCACCTCACCTGATCCAAAATCATGGCCTTTATCTACAAAACCCGTTGAGGACGAATAAATCTTTCGTCCGAATTCTTTAGCAATGGATTGAACTACGTTATCAAAGTCGGCAACACTTTCATTATTTCTTCGGGTGACAATTAAAGTTCCCGGATCAAAACTTTGTCCATTTACGCTGAAAGCTTTCTCAACACTACGCACTTTTACTTTTTTCTGCATCAATGCCCCTAACAACTCCACATCTTTCAAACTTTGATAGCGGAAGATGTAGGCATAAGGTTTTGATGGAATGTTTTCCTGAACAATTGCTTTTGCCTGATAAGGTTTAGCCACTGCAACATTCTCATTTAAAGCAAAGGCTTTTAAATCGTAACCATAGATCAGGTTCCAGGCCGTTACATCATACGTGGCGGAGTCAGTGAGTTTAGTTTGAGGTTCAAATATAGTTGTGATGAACCTACCTTTCGGCTGGTAAATACTGACAACCACATCTTCCGCTCCAATGTTAAATGTGTTTACGCTTTGTGTTTGATAATCAAAACCCTTCGCGGGTCGTGCAGCAGGATGTCCGTATTTAATGGACTGCGTATCAAACCATGCTGTAATTTTAGCAAGCTTATCACTGTTATTTTCAGCTTTGATGATGTAGCTCTTATAAGGAAATGGAGGATTTGTATTTGTTTCCTTAAAAAACTTTTCAAACTCATCCACTAGCTTTGATGCATTGATAGATGAAATTTCAATTGTAGACATACCCGTTGTGAAGTGGTGTGTCAAGCGATCTTTTAAAGTCAGCGGATCACCTTCCGTTGTCGTTACCGTTAAGCCTGCACCAATGCCACCTTTTTCGTAAGTCATACCAATCGCACCACTATAGGTTGGATATGTGTCTCCATAGCTGGGATAATAAAGATCGAATCGCTCCTTCGTAAAATACAACCAACCTTGTTCATCAAAATATTTTGCATTGTTTTTTCCGATGGTGACTTGAAACTCGCGCTGCCATTTAGTGATTACTTCATGGAGAGGTTCAGCAGCAGGGGCAAAGTAGTATGGACTATTATATCCTTGTTCGTGGAAGTCGACATGAACATGTGGAAGCCATTGATTATAAATTTTAATTCTGGCCTGGGATTCGATTTGAGTCCCCCAAGCCCAGTCACGGTTTAAGTCAAAAAGATAGTGATTGGCTCTGCCGCCAGGCCACAGTTCGCGGTGCTCGCGTGCCTGCGGGTCAGGGTTGGGTGGAATGTTTCCATTTTGATTATAAAAATTTGCGTAGCGATCGCGCCCATCAGGATTAATGCACGGATCGATGATGACCACCGTATTCTTCAGCCACTCTTTTGTTTTCAGGTTATCGGGGTTCATCAGTTCATACAGCGTCTTCATCGATGCTTCCATGGAGTTGGCTTCGTTGCCATGCACGTTGTAACTTAGCCATACGATGGCCACTTTCGTAGAAGGGGTACCCTCTCCTGCACCAGACCTTCTCAGGTTATCAAGACGTATTTGTTCCAGGTTTTTGAAATTCTCAGGTGAGGCAACCATCGCATAGATAAGAGGACGATGTTCATACGTTTCGCCATACTGAACCACTTGCATGTTGGGCATGGCCTCGTCTACAGCTTTAAAATATTCTACCATACGATGATGTCGTGTGAAGCGGTCGCCTAATTCATATCCTAAGAAGTCTGAAGGGCTTTGCAATTTGGATTGTGCGAATGCCGCAGAGGATAAGATTCCAAAAAAAATAAAAAGGAGTGTTTTTTTCATAGGCCAAAGTTTAACGCATGGCAATCTTTATTTTGTTTTCAAGCTCATCAAAATCGCTTAAATATAATTGTTCCTGCACCTCAACATACTCCCGTTGATGGAAATATCCTTTTTTGAAAAGTTCTTTTCCGGAAATTAAAAGTTCTAAAGCTTCTGTTGATTTCCCTAGTTCTAATTTGATGTTTGCTTTATGAAAGAAACCATCAGAAAATTTGTCATAATTCTTAATTCCTTTATCAAAAAAAATAATAGCAGTATCTGGTTTTTGCAAGCGGGAATAGGTTATGCCGCAATACAAAAAGGCATTCACATCTACCCAGTTTTCTCCACTTTTTAAGGTGACTTCATTAATGTACGTTAAGAAAAAACTTTTTGCTTTTTGATAATCCTTCAATCCTAGATAGCAAAGACCTCGCATATAATCCACGCTTTGCCCTTGTGGGTAGTCAGTGAAGTTTGGCGTTAGCGAATCTGTAGCATTAAAATCAAGTATGGCTCCTTCATAATCTCGGTAAAAATAAAGTTTCAAATAGCCCCTCCAGCCTGTCCACGAAATGGGATCGTTCTTTACTGCCGAATCGAACAAGGGTTTCCATTCATGAGGAATACCTCTTTTTAAATATGGAACCGATAACTCACGCCAGGCTGCAGCATTGTCCGGATCAAGTTTGAGAGCGGTTTCAATCAGCCTCATGTTTGTTGGAGTTCCTTGCCCGGTATATTTCTCGGCTGTTTCAAAATGTTTTTTAGAAAGGGATTTTCTCTCCTCTGTGTTTAAAGAAGCATCCTCGACCGTGTGAGACTTTTCGCAGGCAAGCAAAAGACCAAGTAAAATAAAATTAAGGAAGTATTTCAAGTAGTTCTCCATTTTTAAATCGATAGGTCAGGTACATGTAATAGTCATGGGGCTCGGCATCAACTAAAATGGGCGTCCACTCTTTCAATTGCTGAGTGATATTGAACAATTGATTTTTCAGTTCCGGATCAAACTTAGTTGGCTGATAGTTTAAATCGTTTTCAATAATCTCGTAGCGGCCAGCTTCGCCTTTACAGTTTACAACAAACCGAAAAGTTAAATAGCCAGAATCTTTGTTTCCGGGAATCATTTTGAATTGATCGAGAACCCGTTTTCTCAATTCTTTTTTTCCGGATTTAAATCCCTTGGCTGGAACAGCGTTGTAATACTGAAGAATAAAATCTTCGTAACAGGGCTTGAACGATTTATCTCCCAAAGCTGTAGCGGGTTCAATGTAACCGATATCGTGTTGATACTTTAGTTGCGGTGGATTACAGCCAATCATTACGGTAAAAGCAAAGAGAATT
>JANOLM010000364.1:0-5491 GCA_031419815.1 Bacteroidia bacterium | reverse complement strand
GTTTTGGCAGGGATGCTGAGCGGCAGTCCGATAAACTGGGTGTGGAGTATTCCTCTCGCATTGGATATGATGCAGCGGAAATGGCTGGCTTCTTTAAGACGTTGGAGAGGCAGGAAAAGGCGTCAGGCGGAGCTAAAGTTCCGGAATTCTTATCCACTCATCCTTCTCCGGAAGAACGAAACGCAACCGTTGCTAAATTGGCCGGAGAGTGGAAAAGCAAATTGAAATTGACACAAGCACGAATAAACAGGGAAACCTATTTAAAGAAAATTGATGGACTGATTTTGGGTGAAGACCCGAGACAAGGATTTGTAGAGAACGGTGTTTTCTACCATCCTGAATTGAAGTTTCTTTTTCCGATTCCTGGCGAATGGAAATTACAAAATACACCACAACAGGTGCAGATGGCGCCCAAGAACGGAGAAGCTTTATTTTTATTTACTCTAGCTGCTGGCACTTCACTTGAAGACGCTGCGAACACGACCTTGCAACAAAACAAACTTGTGCTGGTGGAATCTAAAAAAGAAAGCATCAATGGGTTGGCAGCTTTACTTATGATAGCGGATCAAAAACAAGAACAAGGAACGATCAGGGTGCTTTCCGCGCTGATTCAATTGGATGGAAAAATTTATAGCCTCATGGGAATTTCCGAATTATCAAAATTCGCAACCTATGAACCAGCTCTTCTTTTTACGGTTAGAAATTTCAAAGAATTAAAAGAGGTAGAAAAAATAAACAGAAAGCCCGACTTGATCCGGATCAAAGCCCTGCCACAGCAAATGACTTTGCAAGCCGCCTTTCAACACTTCAACATGCCCGCGGACAGGTTTGAAGTGTTGGCCATTTTAAATGGAATGCTGTTGAATGAACAGCTGAGTAAGGCAACCCTTATTAAGGTAATTGGGAAATAGACGAAAGCGAAATTGTGTTTCTTTTCCACTATATCCAGCCCTTACCATTTTACTTTTTATTCCTGTTAATACTATTCTTCATTGCACTTCTACTCACTCCTCCCAGCCGCTAGAGTCCCCGAGGCGGGAGGCTCTGAGGAGAATTAAAAGGGACTCCGCGTCTTTGCTATACTATCTCTGTGTACTATTCACGTTTTGGTTTCATAGTACGCGGAGTCCCTGCCTCGCTCTTCCCCCGCTCCTGGAGACTCCGCTGCGAAGGAAGTGCTGCTTTTACATCCATCCACACACGAAAGAATTTTCCAATAGTCAATGTGCCTTCTGCTGCTGTTCCACCTAACTTGCTTACTTCGTTCGTTAATTCATGTTTGCATTTTTGACTTGTAGAAGATAACTGTGCAAACAAAGTTTTTAAATCTTGTTCTTCGGTTTCTTTACTTGCTGTTTCGTAACCTTCAATTCTATCGCCCGCGGTTGGTCGATTTAAAGGAGCGAAGAAACAAGCTAGGTGAACTGCGGAGGCAAAGAAATGGCCAAAGAGTTAAATTCCTTTTTTGATAACTTGACAAAGCAGGTTCATGAAAATTTGTGAAATTTTTATTGAGATTTAAAGCACTAATTGATAATTCAGTTTATCTGTCTTATCAATTAGTGCTCTTACTTTATAAAATGAAGTTTAAAAAAAGACTTTTTTAAACTTTTGCGTGGTGCATATTAAATTCCTTTTCCGTAGCACTTTTATTAGATGATTTCATTTCTGGTTTTAAAATAATTTTTGTCCATCCTTTGTCACGCTTGTCAAAATGTTTGTAGGCGTCTGGAGCATCATCTAAAGAAAGCTCATGAGAAACAATTTGTGAAGGAATTGCTTTACCTGCCGAAATAAGTGAGGATAGTTGGCGATTGTATGATTTTACATTGGCTTGTCCGGTTGCAATAGATTGCCCTTTCATCCAAAAATTCCCAAAATCAAAAGCCATGAGACCTTCTTGTTGTAATGGTTCTTTTGATTTAGGATCTTTAGGAACAAATACACCAACCACACCAATGCGACCTGTAGCTTTCACTGACATAACTAATTCATTCATGGTAATGTTAGAATGTTCCGTTCCATGCTTATCGCAGCATTGATAGCCCACACACTCGCAGCCTTTATCGGCACCCATGCCATCTGTCAATTCAAGTACCTGATCTACTGCGGGAGCTTTAGAAAAATCAATAGGAATCGCTCCCATTTGTTCTGCCAGTGCTAATCTGTCTTTATTATTATCAACCACCATAATTTTTGATGCGCCTTTAATACTTGCAGAAAGTGCCGCCATTAAACCAACCGGACCTGCACCATAAATAACTACAGAATCTCCAGGCATTACTTGGGCCAATTCCGTTGCATGGTATCCTGTAGGGAAAATATCTGACAGCATTACGTAATCGTTTTCTTTTTCTTCAGCATCTTCAGGAAGCTTCAAACAATTAAAATCACCAAAAGGCACTCGTAAAAATTCTGCTTGTCCACCACTATACGGCCCCATTCCTGCAAAGCCATAAGCAGCACCAGCAAATCCGGGATTCATAGTAAGACAATAACCTGTAAGACCGCTTTCGCAATTTTGGCAGTGTCCGCATCCAATATTAAACGGCATACATACCATGTCGCCTACTTTAATTTGTGTAACGGCTTTTCCTACTTCTACAACCTTGCCCATATTCTCATGACCAAGTATATTCCCTTCTTCCATATCAGTGCGACCTTCATACATGTGTAAGTCAGATCCACAAATATTTGATGAAGTTATTTTCACCAATACATCAGTTGGCATTTCAATTTTCGCATCGGGCATTTCTGTAATTCTTACATCGTATGCTCCATAATAAACAAGTGCTCTCATATATAATTATTTAATTATGTGAAATAATGGTTTTTGACATATATTCTTCCGTGTATTAATAATCTGAATTTAACTTCTCAGCGGAGTCTCCGCCTCGGGACTCCGCGTCTTTGCTACGCTATCTCTGTGCACTATTCACGTTTCGGTTTCAAAGTACGCGAAGTCCCTGCCTCGAGCATCCCTCGCTCCTGGTATCATCCAGCAAAACTAATTTTTATGTTAACGAAGTACAGTGGTATTTGCTTCTTGCTCATCGTGATGCCACTCTACTTCTTCACTGTCCAAAAATTTAAGCAGGTCAGCATTCAACCTATCTCTTTCTGTATAGAATAATCCATGCGGTGCACCTTCATAAATAATAAGGTTATTACCAAGAATAGCTTTTGCGGATTCCTTTCCTGTCGGATCGATAGGTACTGTTTTATCTTCGGCTCCATGAATAATTAAGGTAGGAACGTTAACCAAATGCATTTCACTTCTGAAATCTGTGGTGGAGAATGCTTTTGCACATTCTGCTGTTGCCCTTGGTGAGGCAGCGGCACACAACATGCGATAATATTCTAATAAAGGGGTGCTTAATGGTTTGTTCAAAATACTCACACCAAAAAAAGTCTTTCCAAACTCGTCCAGAAAACCAATCCTGTCTTGCTTTAAATTGTCTGCCATGTCATCAAACATTTCTTGTGGCACTCCATTCGGATTGCTTTCTGTCTTTAACAAATAGGGTGTTACAGCTGAGATTAATACAACTTTGGAAACACCTCTACCTCCATGGCGGCTGAAATACCTGACCACTTCTCCACCTCCCATCGAAAAACCAACAAGCGTTATATCGTCCAGTTCAAGTTGATCGATAAGTGCTTTCAGGTCATCCGTAAGTGTATTGTAATCGTAGCCGTCCCACGGTTGAGAAGATTTGCCGAAACCACGCCTGTCGTAAGCAATGACCCGATGGCCACTGTCCACCAGATCGTTTATTTGATACTCCCACATTTCCTTACTTAAAGGCCATCCTGAAATGAGAACGACTGGTTTCCCAACTCCATAATCGCTATAATTTATTTTTACAGGCGTTCCTGAAGCATCCTTACTTGTTTCTATGTAATTCATAATTTCTTTTTTTTAATTGTTGAGAAGATGTAAAGTGATTTAAAAGTCCATTTCGGGGATTGAAATAGGAAAAACTATGCCACATCAATGTGTGCTTAAAAAACAATCATTTAACTGAATGTTGGAGGTGTGCGCGATGTGCTTTGTAGAATAATAGCACAATTCATCCGACTAACGCCCCTTGCGTGCAAAAACCATATCGATAGGGTCGCTTAGTTGAACGCTAGTAAAAAGTCCTTGATTTTATTTCTAATAGGCCGTTGAGTGAACCTAAAAAAAAATGCGTCTGCGGTTACTTATTAGTAAAGGATAAGTTTGAAACAACTGCATCTTTAACTCTTGCCAGGTATTTAGGAATCTCCTTTGGATAATTCTGAATCCCATTTAAGTCTTCTCTCTCCGTTATATTAACAAGCCTGATGGCGTCAGTTACATCCCGTGAGATTTGCTCCCCTTGCTCTGTTGCGACCTTCAGCAACTCCACTTTTATTTCTCTTACTACTTTTACAAAAAATGGGATTGACCTATACGTTAAATCAGCATGGCTTTGAACCTCTCCATGAAGTTGTTTCAATTTGGAGTACACTATTTTTTGGTCTTTCATATAGATGAATTGATTGATCAGCTTTTTTCAAGAAGTCTCACAAGGGCTAAGGTAAAATATTTCTACACAGAAAAATTGAGTTTCATAAAAGCATATCAAGTGATAAAGCTTCAATTCTTCGGGAAAAGCTTTAGATAAGTAAGTTTGTAAGTGATGGTGAAGGAGCCGTCATTTTCTGTTCGCACGCCTTCGAGAATGTCGCGGGCTTTGTCAAAGGTAAACGTATAAGAAACAATTCGTCCCCGGGATTCAAAATGTTTGTACACCAGAATGTTTCCTTCCGTCATGCCGGTAAACTCTCCACGTATGGAGTGTGAAGGAACATAGTCCTTGTCCAGTGGCACCTCCAGGTACTCTCGCCCGGCATTAGCTCTGTCCCGTATGATGGCTACCTCTGAGTAATTTTCCTTTCGCTCAACAATCTTCTCCTTTTCAGTAGAGGAAAGTACCCCTTTTCCTTTTTTTGTTATTAAGCTCGACACCGAATAAATACCTTCTATGGTGCCGATGCTCGTTTTGTCCTTGCCGAAATAACGCTTCACTATTTCATTAAAATCTATTTGCTCATAAGGATTTACCTTACGGTTTTGCTTCATTTTATAAAGCTTATCTATGGAACAAGCCGTAGTTACAATGACAACCGGGATTATCCATTTTAAAGTTAATTTCAGATTCATTTTCGTGATTTAAAAAAAGGTAATCCTCAAAACAATTCGATTTATAATTTCAAAATCAGCACGATCGACAAATGAGATCAAAAAAAAATATAATTTCCATAGTCCTGATTTTGCAAATCAAAAGTAATCAAAAGTTCAGCCAGCTCACCAGCCCTTGTTTTCAAAAAATTGAAACTGGAATGAATATTCAAATAATGTAAGTTGCCCTTTCATCGCAGGCTTTAATTTGACTGTAATGAGGTGCAATTCAAATTGACGCGCTACTCCTACTAAAAATATATTTCGTTCCTATGGAACTTG
>JANOLM010000363.1:0-2481 GCA_031419815.1 Bacteroidia bacterium | reverse complement strand
ATCTGGCGCAAGTCTTGGGTAGAGCAAGGTGCCCGCTTGGGGATGGTACTCAAATTGGAAATACTCAAAGAGTAAATGCTAAAAAAATTGAAAAGATAAATCAAACATTAAATAAGCGTTGAAAAATGTATCGTGCAATATTTGAGTTAATTGGTGCATTTGTTTTCTGGTGTCTGGCCGGTTTCAAAGGAAAATTTGATGATTTCGTTGGAAAAGGTTCAAATTATAAGAATGCTTTTTTAGGTATGACAATGTTCATAGTTCTAATAGTCTTGATAATTGTTTTAATAAAGTCGTAAGGATAATTAACAATCCTGCCTTTGATTTCTTCACCAACAAACAAGATGAGAATAGCAACTTGGCAGGGATTATAAACAAGCGCAAGGTGATGTCAGGGTTTATTAGCAGGTAAATAGAAGTTAGTTGTGATCATTGCGAAAGAACATGCTGAATTTTTAACAGTAACATGTTTTGAATGGACACATGTATTAAAAGAGGATAGGTTTAAAGACATTGAATGCGAAAGCTTGTTGGTGAAAGAACACCAACCTGGGCGAGAGAAGTTAGAAGTCAGAATTAGAAAACCTCATAAACATGAAGAATATATATATCCTCCTTTTCCTGTGTTGCATTACTTCTGCGATGGCACAAAAAATTTCAACAGATTATTCTGACGCACTGCACCTGCTTGACCAGTGGATAGAAGCCGAGCGCGACTACAAACACTTGCCGGGGCTATCGGCATCCATCACAAAAGATCAGGAAGTACTCTGGAGCAAAGCCTATGGGCTTAGCAACGTAACCACTAAAGTACCCACTACAACTTCCACCGTCTATTCAATTTGTTCCATCTCCAAATTGTTCACCGCCATTGCCATCATGCAACTCTATGACGAAGGTAAACTCCGGCTTGACGACCCCATCGAAACTATTCTTAAAGACTTCAACCTAAAACAACAATTCAAAGACAGCGGCCCTATTACCATTCGGTCTTTGTTGACACACTCATCAGGGTTGCCACGGGAATCCGATTATCCGTATTGGACAGGTCCCGATTTTCCATTTCCGAGCCAGGAAAAAGTTAACAGTAAATTGAAAGATCAGCAAACACTATATCCTGCTTCCACTTATTTTCAATACAGCAATCTGGGTTTGACCTTGTTGGGCGAAATCGTAGAAAAAGTTTCGGGCAAGAAATACAACGACTATGTGGAAGAAAAAATTTTAAAGCCCTTGCAGCTTACATCAACACACCCTTACTTGCCCGCTGCTGAGTTTGGTAAGAAAATGGCCATTGGCTATGGTGCCTTGAAACGTGACGGCAGCAGGGAGCCAGTGGAATTATTTGATGCACGTGGCATTACCGCTGCCGCGGGATTTTCTTCCACGGTAGAAGACTTGGGCCGCTTTGCATCCTGGCAATTTCGATTGATGGAAAAAGGTGGAGTTGAACTTCTCCAGGCATCCACACTAAAAGAAATGCAACGGGTGCATTGGATCGATCCTGATTGGACAACTTCGTGGGGGCTTGGATTTTCTGTTTCAAAACAAGGGAACAATACGCTGGTGGGTCATGGAGGTTCTTGTCCTGGGTATCGAACAACCCTGCAACTTGACCCAAAAGAAAAAATGGCCTACAGCGTGATGATCAATGCCGGAGGTGAAAGCCCGGAGTTTTTTACAAAAGAAATTCACGAACTGATTTCCAAAATTCCCAAAGAGAAGCAATTGATAAAAGAAGGCGTGGACTTAACCAAATTCGCAGGCATTTATTCGCAACAACCTTGGGGCTCCGAACTATTGATCACCCCGTGGTATGGCGAATTGGCCATGCTCAGTTTTCCTTCCACCAATCCGGATGAAGACATGACCATGCTGCGCCATGTAGAAGGCAATACCTTTAAGCGTGTGCGCAGCGATAAAACGTTGGGCGAAGAAATTGTTTTTGATACTGACGCCAGCGGAAAAGTTGTCCGTATGCGCAGGCATAGCAACTATTCTGCAAAAGTAAAATAGATTTTATAACTTTTACGGTGGTTAAAATATTTTGGCCCGCTGCGATTGTCCAATAAGGTATAAGGTTGGATTTGTTGTTGGATAAGAACTGGACTTACGCAAAATAATGAAACGTCTTTGCGAGCACCAGCGAGGATTTGTGCGATGGGGCGAAGCAATCTCCCAATTTTGGGGATTGCTTCGTTCCTCCCACATTCCATCGCGGGCACTCGCAATGACGTCAAATTTACTTATGACTTCTTTGAACATAAAACTCATTTTTATAAATCCCTTCATCTTTTTCTTTCCCTGAACCTAGCTATTCATGGCACAAGCGGGACGCTTGCGCCAGAGGGGGGCAGATTCCGATGAAGAAAGGTCAACGCACTATTTAGGAATTGATTTTTTCTTAATTACCGTGCCTAAAATAAAGCGACATAATCAAGTTATATCAATTGGAAGACCAACCCTCATAAAGAATCTTGC
>JANOLM010000362.1:0-9771 GCA_031419815.1 Bacteroidia bacterium | reverse complement strand
TAAAACAGTCACGATCAGTTCATAGTTGTGGCCATGGTAGTTTGGGTTGCTACATTTTCCAAATATTGCTTCATTTTTTTCGTCAGTCCAGGTTGAATTAAACAATCTGTGGGCTGCATTAAAATGTTCCTTACGGGATACTGCTACTTTCATGGTGTGTTAGTAAAAACAGGAACCTTATAAAATGGTTCAGAATTATTTTTAGAGGCTCTTATTTGATACCTAAAGCAGCAATTGGGACTTATATGGCAATCGCGTTAAATTTCATTAAGTTTCTGATAAGAGCTTAATTTATTGAAGTCTAATTCCACAAAATTTTCGGAATTGAGATCGTACATGGAATCAAATTTTGCACCCCAGATGATTCCTTCATAATATTGATGGTTGCAAAAACAAAAAGCCGCTCTCAATTTTGATTAAGAGCGGCTCACATTAAAATAAATTAGTGCTAGCAGAATTCATCAAACACCTCTACTAAGTGTTGCCCAATCATTTGGGCATTTCTGCCTTCAATGTGATGGCGTTCTACAAAATGTACCAGTTCACCATCTTTAAATAAAGCGATAGCTGGGGATGAAGGTGGATAAGGCAGTGTGTATTCACGCGCTTTAGCTACAGCTTCGGTATCTACTCCGGCAAATACGGTAGTGAGTTGGCCGGGTTTCTTTTCTGAGTTTTGTAAGGCCCACTTAATTCCTGGCCTTGCTGCACCTGCTGCGCAGCCGCATACCGAATTTATAACCAGAAGAGTGGTTCCTTTTTGGTTTTTTAATTCCTGATCAACAGCTTCTGCTGATTTTAACTCTTTAAACCCAGCTACGGTTAAATCCGAGCGCATGGGGGCTACTAATTGTTCTGGGTACATATCTTTTAGATTTTAGATTTAAAATTCACTTTAACAATTTTTAAACTCGAAACGTTAAACTTGAAACTTTGAATTCACATAAACCCAAGCTCAAGTTTAGCCGCTTCACTCATCATATCTTGCGAATAAGGAGGATCAAACGTTAGTTCTACTTTAACGCTGCTTACACCCTCAATACCTTTTATCTTTTGTTCCACTTCAACGGGAATTACTTCGGCTGAAGGACAAGATGGCGAAGTCAACGTCATTAAAATGAAGACATTATTGACCGGGTACACGCTGATTTCATAAATCAGGCCTAATTCATAAATATCAACTGGGATTTCAGGATCATAAATGGTTTTCAAAGCAGTAAGAACTTTTTCACGCAAATCAACTTGCGGAACTTCTGCGGGTGTTACTTCTTTATTTTCAACTAGCTCACTCATGACTTAAATTCTAATTGCATTTTAAAAGCAAGAGCATATATTTTCATTTGTTTGATCATGGCCGCAAAGCCGTTAGAACGTTGCGTCCCAATAAACCGTTCCATCCTAATCTCTTTCATAAAGTATAATTCGGCATCCAGAATATCTTCCGGTTTCTGGCCTGAAAAAACACGAGCTAACAAACTTACTAAACCTTTGGTGATGGCAGTGTTACTATCCGCTGAAAAATGAATCCGTTCATTTTCCAGTTTGGCTGTCAGCCAAACTTTTGACTGACATCCCTTTACAATGTTATCTTCTGTCTTGTCTTCTTGGTTCATATCGGGTAGCTTTTGCCCCAACTCCATCACATAAAAGACAGTCATTTCCATGTCTCCATCCAAGAGAGAAAACTCGTTAATGATTTTGTCTTGGATTTCGTTGATTGTCATTTGAAGACAACTTTTTCAATTTTGGATACTCTGTTTTCTAGATCAGCTATTGATTCAACCTTATCTGCTAGCTTAAGGATAGCTCTTGTATTTTCGGCAGTTTGTAGATTTAGCTTAATGATTCCGTCTTCAACTTTTCCGAGCCTTTGATTAGTCTCTTTCTGACCTTCTATAAACTCATCGAACTTGATTACCAAATCAGCCATGATCTCCACAAGTCTTTTTTCATTTTCCATATCCGGTTTTATTTCATAAATTTAATAATTCTTCCAAGACCTTCTATCAATTGATCAATCTCCGCCTTTGTATTGTAAACAGCAAATGAAGCCCTTACAGTTCCTTCAATCCCGAATCGCTCCATCAGGGGCTGTGTACAGTGATGCCCGGTTCGCACGGCAATACCTCTTGCATCCAACATCTGGCCAATATCAAAATGATGAATGCCTTCAATGACGAATGATTGTACACCAACTTTATGTGTGGATGTGCCTATCAATTTAACCTTAGCCAAACCCGATAATTTTTCCTTTGTATAACTAAGCAATTCGGATTCATGTGAGGCAATGTTTTCTTTACCTAATTCGTTGATAAAATTAATGGCTTCCTTTAAGGCAACAACATCAGCAATGTTTGGAGTACCTGCCTCAAACTTGTAAGGCAAGTCGTTGTAAGTAGTTTTTTCAAATGTCACATCTTTGATCATCTCACCACCGCCCATGTAAGGAGGCATTTTTTCCAGAAGTTCTTTCTTTCCGTAAAGAATGCCAGTGCCGGTAGGGCCATACATCTTGTGTGATGAGATACAATAAAAATCGCAATCAAGATCTTGTACGTCAATTTCTAAATGCGCTGCGGCCTGGGCACCATCAATTAAAACAACCGCACCAACTTGATGTGCTAAATTGATGATCTCTTTAATCGGATTTATAGTTCCCAGGCTGTTCGAAGCATGGTTGACAGCAACAACTTTAGTGCGGGAGGAGAGGAGCTTGTTGTAAGCCTCCATATCCATCTCACCAATTTCTGTAATGGGAATAATTTTTAGTAAAGCTTTTTTCTCTTCACAAATTAATTGCCATGGAACAATGTTGGAGTGATGCTCTAATCCGGAGATGATTACTTCATCGCCCTCTTTCAGGAATGCTCTTCCATATGAAGAGGCAACAAGATTGATACTTTCCGTGACGCCTCTTGTAAAAATAATCTCTTCGGAATGCTTTGCATGAATAAATTCTTGCATGGCAAGTCGGGTGTCTTCGTATGCTCTTGTTGCTTTCTCTGCCAACGTATGAATGCCGCGGTGAATATTGGCATTGTAACCTTCGTAATAATCAGTTAAAGCTTTGATAACGCGCTTCGGCTTTTGATTAGTGGCCGCGTTGTCGAGGTAGATAAGTGGCTTACCATTCACCTGTTGATGAAGAACCGGAAATTCATTTCTGATTTTCTCAATATTCAAAGCAGGTGATTCAGCAAGGTTACTCATCCTTAGAAATCTTTATGAAGTCGTTCGGAAATCAGTTGATCTAAATATTCTTTGAGCGTTACATTTTTGATGGGTTCAAGTACTTCTGCGGCAAAAGCATAAAGCAGCATCGCCTTGGCAGTTGAATGCGAAATACCTCTGGATTGCAAATAGAACACCGCTTCTTCATCCAACTGGCCAGTTGTGCAGCCATGTGAGCACTTTACATCATCTGCCCATATTTCCAATTGTGGCTTCGTGTTAATAGTTGCTTCTTCAGAAATCAAAATATTGCGATTGGATTGAAAAGCATTGGTCTTCTGAGCATCGGGCCGAACAAAAATCTTTCCGTTAAAAACTCCCTTGGCATGATCATCCATAATGCCTTTGTAAATTTCATTGCTGAATGAATTGGGCTTCTTATGATCAACAACTGTATGATTGTCGGCCACCGTATTTCCCTTCAAAAGACACAATCCATAAAAGTGCGATTCGCAATTTTCGCCATCGATAGTAATTCCAAAATTATTGCGAACTAATTGCCCATCCAGTGTCAGGGTAAATGTGTTGACCTTGCTTGTATTGGCCTGATGGATTAATGTATTAGCCACTTGGTAACTGTTGCCATGATCATTTTGGATCTTGCAATACTCAAGCTGTGCGTTTTCCTTAATGATAAATTCTTCTGAGAAAGTATGGAAGGAAGGTTGATTGCCGATCGAATCAAACTTTTCAATAACAGTAAGCTCACTACTTTTATCGACAACCACCAGCAAGCGCGTATGGGCAATAACTGGTGCTGTTGTTGTATCATTAATGTGTAAGATCAGAAGTGGCTTTTCAACCTTCGTGTTTTCAGGCACATGAATAAAAAGGCCGTCTTGCCAGAAGGCGGCATTCATGGCAGCGAATGGGTCGGATTCGGAATTAACAAGTTTATCAAAGTATTGATTGATTATCTCTTTATCAGATTGAAATGCCTCCGAAAGCGTTTTCACTTTTACCTGTGCTTCAGGGCTTATGATTTTAGAGAATTTTTTTGAGTAAGAACCGTTGATGAAAACCAAAATATTTGCATCAAGGTCTGCTATCAAAAATTCACCGATTGATTGAATGGAAGCAGGTGTTATCTTATTTTCCCAAGCGAAATGTTTTTCAAGATTTTTTGTAAGAGGAGTGAAGCGATACTCTTCAGATTTGCTTGTGGGCAATCCGAGCCTCTCAAAATTAGCAATTGCCTTTTCACGACTATCTTTAGCTTCGCCAAATTTTGCTTCGCGAAAGCTATCGATGATGTCGGTCTTACTATTTTTTTTTTCGATGACAGCACTCATAAGGTTATGCAACAGCTACTTCGTTCTTTATCCAGTCATATCCTTTCGCCTCTAGCTCAATTGCCAGCTCTTTTGTGCCAGACTTAACTATCTTGCCTTTGTATAGAACATGAACAAAATCAGGAACAATATAATCCAACAGTCTTTGATAGTGTGTGACCACAATGATTGCATTGTTTTTAGAACGAAGTTTGTTCACACCATTCGCCACTATGCGCAAAGCGTCAATATCTAATCCTGAATCAGTTTCATCGAGGATGGCAAGCTTAGGCTCAAGCATGGCCATTTGAAAGATTTCATTGCGCTTTTTCTCACCACCGGAAAATCCTTGGTTCAGTGCGCGGTTCAGCAGCGACTGATCAATCTCCACCAATTTCATTTTCTCTTTCATCAATGTCAAAAATGAAACAGCATCAAGTGTTGGCAAACCACGGTGCTCTCGTATTTGATTAAGAGCCGTCTTCATGAAGTTTATTGTACTTACGCCTGGTATTTCCACCGGATATTGAAAGGCCATAAATATCCCTTCGCGAGCCCGGTCTTCAGGTGATAGTTCCAATAGATTCTTTCCCTGAAAATCAACCTCCCCATTCGTCACTTCGTAATCTTCCCTTCCCGCGAGAACTGAGGCCAGCGTGCTTTTACCAGATCCATTTGGCCCCATGATGGCATGCACTTCTCCAGCGTTCACTTTCAGATCAATACCATTCAGGATTTGCTTTTCTGCGACTTGAGCTTTAAGATTTTTTATAGTTAACATTTCTAAGTTTCGAGTTTAAAGTTTTGAATTAGACCCTGTTTTTAAATTTGGATCCCTTTATTTCAGAGGTATTTAAATATGACATAAAACCACTTACCATTTTGCCGATTTCTTGGGTGTCTTCAATTAATTTATGAAAGACCACTTCGGTGATATGGTTTCGATCAAAGGCTCTATAAAGTTGTGATCTTGTTTCCGCTGCTGATCCTTTTGAATAGGACAAAAATTGGACGAACTCATTTTTGCTTCCTCGTTCAAATCCTTCTGCAATATTGTCCATTACTGATCCTGAGGAGCGATTAATTTGATCCCGCAAAGAAAAATCCTTAGCAAAACTTCCTTCCAATGTTAATTTGTAAATGTCATTACTAAGCTGTCGTGCTTTCTTCCACACCTCTATATCTTCGAATGACTTAATCGTTGCCATAGCGGATAACTCAAAACTTTAAACTCGAAACTAATTATCCAACACTTCCTTCCAATGTCAAGGCAAGTAATTTTTGAGCTTCTACAGCAAACTCCATTGGCAATTGACTCAACACTTCTTTGGCATAACCATTCACGATAAGTGCAACAGCAGCTTCTTCACTAATGCCTCTTTGCTGGCAATAGAAAATCTGATCTTCACCAATTTTGGAAGTAGTGGCTTCGTGTTCGATGCGTGCTGAATTATTTTCTACGTCAATGTAAGGGAAGGTGTGCGCGCCACATTGATTGCCCATCAGCAATGAATCGCACTGAGAGTGATTGCGTGCATTTGTTGCTCGCTTCAATACTTGCACTTGGCCTCTATAACTGTTTTGAGATTTACCTGCCGATATTCCTTTGGAAACAATACGTGATCGAGTGTTCTTACCAATGTGGGTCATCTTAGTGCCGGTATCGGCCTGCTGATAGTTGTTGGTAACTGCAACTGAATAGAATTCACCAACGGAGTAATCACCTTTTAAAACACACGAAGGATATTTCCAGGTGATAGCAGAACCCGTTTCAACTTGTGTCCACGAAATTTTGGAACGATCGCCTGCGCACAGTCCACGTTTGGTTACAAAGTTGTAGATGCCGCCTTTTCCATTTTTATCTCCAGGATACCAGTTTTGAACGGTGGAATATTTAATCTCAGCATCCTTCATTGTATATAATTCCACAACTGCTGCATGCAATTGATTCTCATCGCGCATAGGTGCGGTGCAGCCCTCCAGGTAACTAACATAAGATCCTTCATCGGCAATTATCAGAGTCCTTTCGAACTGTCCTGTATTTGCTGCGTTGATCCTGAAATAAGTTGAAAGCTCCATTGGGCAGCGGACACCTTTGGGAATGTAACAGAACGACCCATCGGAAAATACGGCCGAGTTAAGTGCTGCAAAATAGTTGTCATTCATGGGCACTACAGAGCCCAAATATTTCTTAATCAGATCCGGATGTTCTTTCACGGCCTCACTAAAGGAGCAAAAGATAATCCCAAGTTCTCCCAACTTTCCTTTAAATGTTGTGGCTACTGAAACACTATCGATTACCGCATCAACAGCTACACCGGTCAGTCTTTTTTGTTCGGTTAACGAAATCCCAAGTTTCTCAAAGGTCTTGATCAATTCCGGATCAACATCTTGGAGACTATTGGTTTTGTTTTTTTGCTTTGGGGCAGAGTAATAGATAATGTCCTGATAGTTAATGGCAGGGTAGTGCACATTTGGCCACTTTGGCTCAGCCATTGTTGTCCATAGTTGATAGGCTTTCAATCTCCAATCAAGAAGCCACTGCGGCTCGTTCTTTTTGGCAGAAATAAATCGCACCGTATCCTCACTTAAGCCTTTTGGCGCTTCATCTGCTTCCAGATTTACGTTCCAGCCGTGTTCATACTCTTTTGACGTTATCTCTTCCAGTACCTGATTATCCTTATTCATCATAGCCTATTTAGACTAATTCAAATTAAGCTCAAAAATACTAACAAATAACAGCTTTAAAGGTTCTTGACCTTTAAATTATTTACTCTGACAGTTTAAGGTTACGGTCAAGACTTTCTTCCAAAGAGATCAT
Source organism: Bacteroidia bacterium (assembly GCA_031419815.1). Classification (GTDB taxonomy): domain Bacteria; phylum Bacteroidota; class Bacteroidia; order Cytophagales; family Cyclobacteriaceae; genus ELB16-189. The sequence continues at coordinate 2,448 of JANOLM010000362.1, read as the reverse complement.
CGTTTCAGTCCTTTCAATGCCGTCAACTTGCTGCATTTTATCATGAAGGACCTCTTTTAAGTGGTTAGTATCGCGGCAATGAATTTTCACAAACATGGAGTAATTGCCTGTTGTATAATGAATGTTAATGATCTCTGGAATCCCCTTCAGTTTTGCGAGCACAGACTCATACAATGCGCTCTTTTCCAAATAGATGCCAATGAAAGCAGTGATATCAAAGCCAAGCTTTGCATAGTTGATCCGGAGGGTAGTCTTACCAAGAATTCCAGCTTCCTCCATTTTATTCATACGCACGTGTACTGTTCCTTGTGAAACATTTACCTTTTTAGCCACTTCCGTATAAGGTCTTTTGGCATCCTGCATTAAGATTTCAAGGATTTTAAGGTCTGTATTGTCAATTTCGTAATTCTTGGCCATGTTGTCAATAATTTTTTAGTTTAATATTCAAATTAACATCATAAAATTAAATATTCAGTAATAAATTATATGTATTGTTGATAATTTATCAAGTAAAGTATTCCTTTGGTGAAGTATTTACAATGTAGGGTGTTGATCCCGATAACTATCGGGAGGCAGACAAGCCCTCGATCTCGGGGGTGGAGAGGCAACGGCCGAGGAGTTCTTTAAAATTGTAGGGTGTTGAAATTGGCAGACAAGCCCCCCTGTCTCGGGGGTGGGGAACCAAGGATAAACGCAGGGTAATGGGTTGACCACTAAATGTTTTCTTATGTCCTGCAGCTAACTGCCCCGTGGAGGTTCGAACCCTCCCTCTACAGCATTAGGTTTAGTGCGAAGTAGGTTAAAATTGAAAAGCCCGGACTAGTAGCCGGGTTTTTTTTAGGACTAAAAGTCAACATATATCAAAGTGTCATTCCGGGCTTGACCCGGAATCCTGATTATGCAAGCACTTCATGGGATCACGGCTAAAGACCGCCATGACAGAATCACTTTTAGTCATCCATATTACAAACGATTGCTAAAGGGATTTTTTTTTGGCTATTTAGGATTTTGATTTAAATCCTTATGAAAGACTTCCCTTGGTTCAAAAATTACCCAAGTGGCACACCGCATGAAATTGGTTCTTTGGAGTATCAATCTCTAATAGAGTTGTTTGAAAAATCCAGTTTGAAACACGGTGAAAAGGTCGCTTTTGAAAACATGGGTGTCCAATTGACTTTTGCTGAAGTTGATCGCCATGCTACAAACTTTGCCGCCTATCTTCAGAATGAACTAGGTTTAAAGAAAGGTGAGCGCATCGCCATCCAAATGCCCAACCTTCTTCAATTTCCAATTGCTTTTATTGGTTCGCTTAAAGCTGGATTGATCGTGGTGAATACTAATCCACTTTACACTCCGCGTGAAATGGAACACCAGTTTAAAGATGCTGGTGTATCAGCCATCGTGATTGTGGCCAACTTTGCTTACAATCTTCAAACCATACTTGATAAAGTTTCTGCCAAACACATTATTGTTACTCAGATGGGTGACATGCTTGGAACGTTGAAAGGAGCTATTACTGATTTTGTAGTTAAGCGAGTGAAGAAGCTGATCCCAGATTATCACATTCCGAATTCTATTTGTTTTAAAACTGTTTTAAAGAAAGGCGCTAATCTTAAGTATGTAAAACCAGATGTAAAAGTAGAGGACGTTGCAGTTCTTCAGTATACAGGAGGAACAACAGGTATTTCAAAAGGTGCTCAGCTTTCGCACCGAAACATCATAGCACACAACATGATGATTACCCATTGGTTTAAGCCCTATATGTCTCCAGATCATAAGGATATTATGATAACAGCAATTCCGATGTACCACATTTTTGCATTAACGGTAAATGGCGTATTGATGTATTCATCGGGCGTAAAGAATGTATTGATTACAAATCCAAGAGATATCCCAGGCTTCTGCAAAGAGTTGAAGAAACATAAGTTCACTATTATAACAGGAGTAAATACACTCTTCAACGGGCTATTAAACAGTCCTGGTTTTAAGACGCTCGATTTTTCTTTTCTGAAAGGAGCTGTTGGCGGTGGAATGGCTGTACAAGACATTGTTGCAAAAAAATGGACAGAGGTGACGGGTACGGCATTAGTTGAAGGATACGGACTAAGCGAGACTTCACCGGTTTTGTGTTGTAATCCTCTGGATGGAACACATCGATTAGGAACAATTGGTATACCTGTGCCCAGCACAGAAGTTGTTATACTGGATGATGATGGAAAGGAAGTTGCGTTAGGTGAAAGGGGAGAAATCTGTGCACGTGGCCCACAGGTAATGAGTGGCTATTGGCAAAAAGATAATACCGGAGTATTCTTTAATAACGAGTGGTTTAGAACAGGTGATATTGGAATTATGGATGCGGATGGGTTCTTTAAGATTGTAGACCGTAAAAAAGATATGATCAAGGTTTCTGGTTTCAATGTCTTCCCTAATGAAATTGAGAATGTGTTG
>JANOLM010000361.1:0-9361 GCA_031419815.1 Bacteroidia bacterium | reverse complement strand
GAAACAGGAAACTCGTTACTCAACTCAAACCCAACAGATTTTATATCTTCCCAAAACCCAGGATAAGATTTGTTTACCACTTCAGGATCTTTAATTTCTAAATTCATGATTGTGGCAAGAGGGGCAAGCCCCATGGCCATTCTGTGATCATGGTAAGTTTCAACTTGGATAACAGATTGAGACCATCTGGAACCTGGCGTCAGTGTCCACACACCCGTTGTCTCTTCTGTAATAGCTGCACCAATTTTCCCAAGCTCTGTTTGGAGAGCAGCAATGCGATCTGATTCTTTTATTCGCAGACTTTCCATGCCAGTGAATTTTCCTACAATTCCTTTGCAGGCACAAACCGGCAAAACCGTTTGAGCCAAGTCTGGGCAATCGGTAAAGTCCCATTCGAGAAAAGTACTATGATTAGTCTTGCTCAAAAAGGCCTGGTTATTTTCAAAGCGAGTCTTTACGCCAAGCTTCTCCATGATTTCAACGATTACTCTATCACCTTGCAACGATTCCGATGAAATGTTGGGTAAAGTAATGTTTGCTTTCTCTGCCAAGGCAGTGAAAGCAAACCAATAACTAGCGGCCGACCAATCTGCCTCCACGGAATAGGATACAGGTTTATATTTTCCGTTAGGAATGCGAATGGTTTGTCCTGTAAAATCACATATGATTCCAAACTTGCGCATCAGCTCAGCCGTCATTTGGATATAAGGACGGCTACCGATTTTGCCTTCGAGTTGGATAGTGAGACCTTGTGACAAGAGTGGGGAAATCATCATCAAAGCCGAGATGTACTGACTGCTGATATTCCCCGGAATCGAAATTGTATTTATGTTATTAGGACGGAACGCTACAATCTCATGCGGTGGAAATCCGTCATTTTCAAGATAATTTATGGTTACGCCCACATCCCTCAAAGCATTAACCAAAAGTCCAATAGGGCGTTGCTTCATGCGCTCTGTTCCGGTGAGTGTTTTAAGCTTACCAGAAATAGCGAAGTAAGCTGTGAGAAAACGCATGGTGGTGCCGGCATCCATCACGTCAATCACCTGATCTTCACTGTTGACAAGGCGCATCATCAATTGTGTATCGCGGGCAGAAGAAAGATTACTAACGATTGATTGGTTGCCGGAGAGAGCCTTAAGGATAAGAGCCCGGTTGCTGATGCTCTTGGATGAGGGGAGGAGGTTTGCTGTACCTTTCAGCGTGTTGTTCTTATGAATAAATATGGATGAGCCCACAGTTTGAAATTTAAAGAGGCGAATCTAAAATAATTTTAGTCAATGTCGTTTACTTTGAGGCCAAACTCCTTTTTAATACGGAGGTACGACTTCGGGAGGCTGGCAGAACAGGGGATGACCTTTGAAAAATCTTAAAGTGACTGATATTATAATTTTAGTTGTGTTTTTTTTCATCTGTACGAAACAAATCAATTTTAATTTGAGTTATTGATATATGAGTAATACTAAAAAAATAGCAATTGGATTAGGCATAGCAGGCGGGGCATTGTTGGCCGCATGGTTGCTGACGGGTGAGCGCAGGAAAAAGACTAAGGATTTTATTGTCAAAAAGGCAAACGACCTGAAGGAAACTCTAAAGAAAGACGACAAACGAGTGTTTGATGAATCTGAGAACCACTACGTTTAGTTAATCGCTAAAAGTTTAATCGTTGTTTGCTGTTCCAACCTCGCCCCCCCTATTAACTATTAGCGCCTTCAGGGTTAACGTAATACGAAAGTGACTCCTTTATTTCCCCTTCCCTGATTTCGACATCCCAGACTGCCTGACCAATTCCTTTGATCAGCGCCATTAAGATTTTGTTGCCTTTATTTTTCTTGTCCTGAATTACTCCTTCCAGGATGGGTTCATAATGTTGAGGAAGTTCTACCTTCTCAAAGATTGCAAGGATGTATTCTGTTATTTGTTGCAGGCTCTCCTGGTCTAACAATTTCTTTTTATAGGCTAGGTATGACTCGCAAATGATACCGATGGCAATAGCTTCCCCATGGAATATTCGGTTGCCCTGTTTTAGGGAAAACCCCTCAACAGCATGACCAATAGAATGACCGAAGTTTAATACCTTACGCAAACCTTTCTCTTTTGGATCTTTCTCCACTACGCCCCATTTGAATTCTACAGAGTGCTTAACCAAGGTTTCCCAATCTTGATTATCAAGGGATTTACTCCGCACAATATCCCACATGGCTTTATCCGAAATAAGACAATGTTTGATTACCTCTGCAAAGCCCGAACGAAGTTCTCGTTCAGGTAAAGTTTTCAGGAAATGGGAACTAATGATTGTTACGGCTGGCTCCTGAAATAGGCCAATGTGATTTTTAAAGTGTTCAAAGTCAATCCCAAGTTTTCCTCCAACACTTGCATCTACCTGTGCGAGAAGTGTAGTAGGCATTAAAATAAAATCAATTCCACGCTTATAGGTTGCGGCACAAAATCCTCCCATATCACCCAGCACTCCACCGCCAAGGACAATCAGTAAACCATGCCTATCCATTGTGAACTCCGTAAGTTGTTGCCAGATACTACTACAGGTGGTGAGGGTCTTGTGAACTTCTCCGCTGGGCACACGGATGATCTTATGCTGAGGAAGAGACCCTTCAATAAGTGGATAGCAATAGACTTCTGTATTCTCATCCATCAGAATACAAATACTGGAATATGAAGATTTTAATAGAAAGCCTGCCAGGGCTCTTGAAGGGTTGGAATCAATAACTATGTGACTTGGAAGCATTCTTTTTCCTATTCTGATAAAGGCAAATAACGCAATTCTTGCTGCAGTTGTTGGAGAATTGACTCAAAGATTTGACCCCGAACAGTATATTTGTGCCGTAAAAAAACAAATGGAAGTAGAACCTCTCGTACACTTTGACGACACAGAAGTCGCCTTTTCGTACAAAACCGACCGCAGCCTGAAAAAGGCAAATTTTATTTTTACGTTAGTTAATCATCCTGCAATTTCTGGCCTGGCAACGGCAGCCGTTAAAGTAGGTCTTGCCCTGAAGCTTCCTATTAAAGGCTTGATCCGATCAACTGTCTTCTATCATTTTTGTGGTGGCGAAACAATTGAAAAGAGCGAAGAAACCATTCAACGATTGGCTCAATATAAGGTGGGTACTATTCTTGATTATTCGGTGGAGGGTGCGGAAACGGAAGAAGGCTTTGATAAAACAATGGCAGAAATTTTAAACACTTTTGATAAAGCGAAGAACAACCCGGCTGTGCCATTCTGTGTATTCAAATTAACCGGCATGGCGGAAATTGCATTGCTTGAAAAGGTTCAATCAAGTGAGTTACTTTCAGAAACTGAGAAGTTGGCCTTTGAGCGCGTGCGAAATCGGGTTGACAAAATTTGTGCGAAGGCCAATGAATTTGGGGTACCGGTTTTAATGGATGCAGAAGACAGTTGGATTCAAAATACCATAGATGCACTTGCTTATGAAATGATGGAGAAGTACAACAAGGTACAGGCAATTGTCTTCAACACTTACCAGATGTATAGAACGGATATGCTGAGTAATTTGCGCGAAGCGTTTCGTAAGGCAGCCATGCATAACTATTACCTGGGAGTGAAGATGGTGCGAGGTGCTTATATGGAAAAGGAAAGGGAACGCGCGGCAAAATTGAGTTATACCGATCCTATTCATCCTTCAAAGGAAGCAACAGATGATAGTTTTAATAAAGGACTGACATTTTGCATTGACAATAAGCAGCGCATTACCTTGGTATGTGGTAGCCACAACGAATATAGCAACCAATATTTGGCTGTGCTCATGCAAAAGCACGGTATGAAACAGAATGATAAACGGGTTTGGTTTTCACAGTTGTTGGGAATGAGCGATAATATTTCTTTTAACCTGGCCAAGGCTGGTTACAACGTAGCCAAGTATGTGCCCTATGGCCCAGTGGAATCGGTGATGCCTTATCTTTTTCGCAGAGCTTCAGAAAATACCTCGGTGGCGGGTCAAAGCAGCCGGGAATTGATGTTGATTAGAAAAGAATTGAGAAGGCGAAGGAATGGAAACTGATTCGTAAATATTACCTTTGCGCTTATGAATAGAGAAGAGATCATATCATTTCTTTCAATGCAAAAGAGCATTTTCCTTAAAGAATTTGGTGTGATCAGGCTGGGCCTTTTCGGCTCGGCAGCCCGGGGGGAAAAAGCAAATGACATTGATGTGATTGTGGAATTTGAACCAGGCACTCAAGATTTGTTCGAAAAGAAAATTCTGATAAAGCAGATTCTTGAATCAAAATTTCAACTGCACGTAGACATTTGCCGGGAGAAATCTATTAAGCCACAAGCCAGGGAGTTAATCATGCACGATGCCGTTTTTGTCTGATAAGGATCGGATCAATTTGAACGTCATTCTTGAATCCGTGAAGAAAATTGAAAACTTCACGAAAGGAATAACTAGCAGTAAAGAATTTTATGGAGATGAAAAGACCTTCGACTCGGTGCTGATGAATTTCATTGTGATTGGTGAATCGGTTGCCAGGTTGGATAAAGGATTTAAAGAATCTCATCCGGATGTTTCATGGAATAAGATAAAATCATTCAGAAACATTATTGCACACAATTATTTTGGAATCGATGAGGAGGAAGTCTGGCAATTAATTTTTTCTCACCTCCCGAACTTAAAAAGAGAGATTGAAAAAATTTTTACAAAGAATTAGCATGCAATTAAGCGAACAAGAAATCATCCGCAGACAAAGTTTGGAAGAAATAGTGAAGCTGGGAATAAATCCATATCCTGCCGAGCTATTCGATGTGAATGTAACCGCCCGGGAGATCCACGAAAATTATCCAAAACAGGAATTCAAGAATGTAATTATTGCGGGTCGTATGATGAGCCGCAGGATAATGGGCAATGCTTCTTTTGCAGAATTACAGGACGAAACCGGTCGTATTCAAATTTATATACGAAGGGATGATCTGTGTACAGGAGAAGATAAAACATTTTATAATACTGTCTTTAAAAAACTACTGGATATTGGAGACATCCTTGGCGTAACGGGATTTGTATTTACTACTCAAACAGGCGAGACGTCTATTCATGTTACGAGCTTAACAGTTTTGTCGAAAGCGCTAAGGCCGCTGCCCATTGTAAAAGAAACAAAAGATGAAGCTGGTAACATTATTTTGCACGATGCCTTTAAGGATCCGGAGCAACGCTATCGTATGCGTTATGTTGATCTGGTGGTGAACCCTCATGTTCGCGAGGCCTTTATTAAGCGAACTCAGTTGGTTAATTCCATGCGTCAGTATCTTAACAATAAAGGTTATCTGGAAGTAGAGACACCTATCCTTCAACCTTTGTATGGAGGTGCTGCTGCAAAACCATTTACTACGCACCACAACACGCTGGACATGACACTCTATTTGAGAATTGCCAATGAGCTTTATCTCAAGCGACTGATCGTAGGGGGATTCAATGGTGTGTATGAGTTCTCGAAAGATTTTCGCAACGAAGGCATGTCGCGTTTTCATAATCCTGAATTTACTCAAGTAGAGTTGTATGTAGCCTACAAAGATTATAATTGGATGATGGACTTGGTGGAGGAGATGATTGAAAAAGCAGCCATGGACATGCATGGCACTACACAGGTGACGGTTGGCGAAAATGTAATTGATTTTAAAAGACCATGGAAACGTTTTACCATGTTTGAGGCAATTGCACATTTCACAAGCATCGATATTTCTGAAATGAATGAAGCAGCTTTGCGCGAAGTGTGCAAAAAAATTCATGTACCGATGGACGAAACGATGGGCAAGGGCAAACTGATCGATCAGATTTTTGGTGAGAAGTGCGAGCCCAACTTAATTCAACCAACTTTTATTACGGATTACCCCGTAGAGATGTCGCCATTGGCAAAGAAGCACCGAAACAAGCCAGGTTTAGTGGAACGCTTTGAAGCAATTTGCAACCGCAAAGAAATGTGTAATTCATTTTCTGAACTTAATGATCCTATTGAGCAACGTAAACGTTTCGAAGAGCAATTAGAGCTTGGTAAACGTGGTGATGAAGAAGCCATGACACTGGATGAGGATTTCTTGCGCGCTCTTGAATATGGAATGCCCCCAACGGCAGGGTTGGGAATCGGTATAGATCGATTGAGTATGGTGATGACTAATTCTGCTTCTATTCAGGATGTGATCTTCTTCCCACAGATGAGGCCAGAAAAACCACTGGGTCAAAGCACTGAGAAAGATTTTGAAGCATTAGGTGTTCGCGCTGAGCTGATTCCTATTCTTCAAAAAATGGGGATACAAACAACCATTCAGTTGAAGGAAACAAAAGCGACCAAGCTGTTTAATGATATTGGTGGAATGCGTAAGAAATTGAAATTGGAGAATATTATAAATCCATCCGTTCAGGAAATTGAATCCTGGCAAAAATAAGTTAGCAGTTTAAAATTTATCAATAAACGATCTGGTGCGGTCAAGTTTTAAATCGCGGAGCAGTGCAGATTTAATTCCAATCGTAAAGCTATAGGATTGAAAAGTTCCAAATGGAACCCAATTAAGACTGAACTGCCAGCAATGCAAATCTCGGCTAAGGGAAAAATTGGTTTGCGTAAATTTCTTTTTTTCGAGGTCTAGACCTGAATTAAAAATCACCTTCCACTTTTCAGACAATGAGACATCACCGGAAAATTGTAACGCCTGGGTTACAACGGCTTTGTTGTAGCCAGGCTTTGTAAAGGCTACATTATAGCTTACCCGTAAGTTCCACGGAATAGTGAAGTCTACGTAAGCATCCGGATTGTTCAGTAAAAACTGTTTGTCTGATTCTGAAACATCTGACTTTGCAATCTTATCGCGTGTTTCTTTATCTTCTTTTTGCCCTTTCGGACTTAGGTTGGTACTGATTGCAAAATTAGCACTGGTAATTTGACCCGCCTTAAATCCATCCTTCCAGGCGTAGCGGTCTATTTGATGCTGATAAATCACAGACTTACCTTTCTCATCTGTTTTTATGCTATCCAACCGATATTGGTAAGGATCCAAAACGGCATTGACGTTTAAATTGATTTTATCTTGAAGAACATTGGTGTTGGCCGATAGGGAGAATGAGGATAGTTTGAAAGAATCGGCTGCTACATTGTAGCTGCTGCTAATGGAAAGTGTATTCAAAAGCGAAATCTTTCTTGCCACGGTATCTTTTTTGTTTTTCAGTTTCATTTCCAGGTTGTTGTTCAATCCAAAACCTAATGCGTTGCTTTTACCTAGCCTGGAAGAGCCATAAGAAAAGCCCTGATGACGCGATTGATAATAAATTTTATCTTTACTACCATTGGTTCCTTTTACACTCAGCTTTTGATAGTAGTCATATTTTGGGTCGCCAAAATCAGGCTGATAGGAATAACTTACACTGGGATTGATAACGTGACGGATAGCTTTAACACTTCCTTTTCTGAAATTTTTAATTCCGTATATGCGCGTGTTAAGGCCAATACTTCCCGAGTAATTATACACGCCATTGAAAGTTTTGAGAGTATCCTGAATCACTGGCAGCTTTGATTTTTCATCGATTCCCCATTGAAGCTTTTCAAAATACCAAAGCTGATCGAAATTAATGCTTGGGCTAAGCGTAAAATTTTTGAATGCTTTTATAGAAGTAGACAATGGGATGTTACCACGGAATCCTTTTCTGCTATTTTCGAAAAACTTGCCAAAGTTCTCAAGCTTGAAAGGGGCAATACTGTCTTTGGTGGCATCAGCTCCAATTTTACCAAGGTTATTTGTGATCTGGTTTGTGCCGGTGAACGTGTAGCGGATCGAAAGATTTTCAAGAAATGCAGCCTCCGCTTTCTTGAAGGGATAAAGATTATTCACATTAAAGCTTAAATCGGGCATGGGTAAATCTACCTGACCAGTTCCTAAGTTCTGACTATGGCGAAGATTTAACCCGAGACTGAAAGGAGTTCCGGCAAAGGTTTTGGAATAAGAAACATTAGAACTTAATTGTTGTGATATATTATTGAGCTGAGTGGCAGGGTTTGCATTTAAACCCAGGTAATTATTGCTGTTAAATTTTGAGGAAGCCGCATTGACCGAAGCTGAAAATCTGCCAGTGCCTTTTGTTTGCGGTGAGTGGCTCCACATAATCCGAAAATCTTTCTTGCTGGATTTGTCTTCAATTTTATCGCTCGTTCTGTTATTAGTGAAACTGAAATTGAAATTGCCTGTGTGATGGTAACGTTTCTGATAGCTTGAGTTGATATAGAGTGCCGCACTGCCTTTCGCATATACGTCACCGGTCACAGCTAATTTGATATACTCATTGATGTCAAAGAAATAACCACCATTGCGCAAGAAGAAGCCCCGATTGCGCTCCTCTCCATACTTAGGCACCATTATGCCCGAAGCACTTTTACGAGGCGAGGGGAACATGCCAAAGGCAAAACCTAACGGAGTGGGCACACCATTAAACTCCATGTAAAAGGGACCTGTTATTACCTTGTCGCCTGGTATAGCTTTTGATCTTCTTGAAATAATCTGGTAGTGTGGGGTTTCAAGGTTGCAGGTTGTGTAAGCATTGGTTTTGCTAAGGATTTCATTCTTCTCATTTTTGTAGACCACATCTCCATGAAGATAAGCGTCTCCTTGCTGTGTCACCACCTCAGATATTTTGGCGCGTTTTGTTTTGAAATTGTAAACCATGTCACGCGTTTCATACACTTCACTTCCGTTTTTAAAAATAGGGAACCCCACTCTGCGTCCGGCAGAGTCAAGCTTGCCCTTGGCTGAGATGGTTGATTTTTCGTAGTCAATGGTAATTTCTTCCGCCTCAAGTTCAATCTCCCCATATTTTATTTTTGCATCGCCATAAAGCTTTATAATCTTCAGTTTCACGTTAGAGTTGATCGAGTCGCGGGCAGAATAAAAGATCGTTGTTTCGATGTCACTTTTGTTTTCTTCGCTAAGACTGTCAGCTTTAGCCTTTGTTTTGAGCTTTAAGGTATCATTTTTGTTAATAGCTGTGTCAGGAGGAATTTTTAAGGTGTCTTTTTTTATGGGCAAGATTCCGGTCGGGGTTTTTACTTGCTTCTCCACCTGGCCTACTGCGGTGCCTTCTAGTATAAAAAGGAATAGGGTTGTAATTAAGATGAATGCTACCCGGAAACGCACGCCTTTAGATTTGATTTTCAGTGGTTTATCTTTCAGTGAAAAATTCACAACTTTACGCAAATTTATCCCAAATACTTTAGACATCGTTAAGCTCGTGAGGAATATCAGATTCAAAACCCTGCTAATAGCAATAACCTTGCTAAATTTCTCCGCTTCTTCGGTTAAAACAGACTTCAAAGTAGATGTGGTAGTGATTGATGCAGGGCATGGTGG
>JANOLM010000360.1:0-15267 GCA_031419815.1 Bacteroidia bacterium | reverse complement strand
AACTTTATAGCTGCCAGCCTGCTTCAATTCCATCGGTTTACCAGTTTTATGTACTAACCCCAGATAAGAGTTCTCAGTGATCTTAATTTCATCACCCGCATTTAGGCTTGCACCAGTCTTCACGGCCTGCCAAGTATCCCCCGACTTAATTTCATTGGAGCCCTTATTGGCTAAGACCTTGAAGGCATAATCTTGACTGTATGCCAATGCACTGATAAAAAGAAAGCCAGACATCACTAAAATTCTACCTGTTTTCATGGTTTTTAAATAATTGGATATACGAAAATAATGAAAAATCGTGCCAAAATAAGATCACGGAGTTAATACTTGTTCCCTACGTTTAGTAAGTCTTCTATTTATCTCGTTTTGGAAGCTTTTGAAGATATCGTAACAGGGTCCCACAAGAGCCGACACCCCAATAGCAACAGTTAAATCCAATTTCAGGTTCCAAGATGAAAATGCAAAAATGATAAAGAAAGAAATAAGGAGTAATTCTATAAGTTGAATGGTGACTGAAAGGGCATCAAACCACACGGGCAAGTTCCGGTCAATCAAGATAAACAATGCGACAGTAAAAAGACATACCAGAAAAGCAATCAAATATCTAGTTCCTTCCCCAATTGTATTAATGTAGTCTTCTTCCAAAATCATAGAAACAATATTAGCGTGCACTACCAAGCCAAACATATCAGGATTAGCACGGCCACCCACTACTTTATTGAGGGGAGTAAAGAATTTGTCATCCCAGGAAGGATCACCAATATAATCACCAAGGAAACCCATTAGTACGATATTATCTTTGAATAACTCAGGGAGCACATTGCCTTGCAGCATATCGTCTACGTCTACAACGTAATACTGGGTTCCAAAATTAGTTGAAGCCGTTTCATCATTTTTTAAACTCTTCAGACGCAATTGTCTGACTTCAAAATTTCGTTTAAAATTGACCAGTTCTTCTTCCTTCCCACGGGCAAGAAACTTCTTAGCCTTTACCGAGTCATATTGCATAGCAATACGAACTGAAAATGCCAACTCTTCTTTTCCATCAATTACGCGCTTTGGATAGACAGAGCGGCACTGCTTAACATCTTCCTGATAGGTGGCATCCGTTGGCAATGTTACAAAACCATGTGTAGCATAATCATTGAACATAGGATCTGAATATTCTAATGAATCAGCCTCGTTCGAATCAAATTGCGCTAAAGAATCTGTTTGTAATAATTTAGTGGCGAGCACAAAATTAGGAGTGCCCTGTATAGCGCTGCTCAACATCAGATTACCAAGGGTATCCAACAACTGGGGGCAATTTATACTGTCACGAAGCCCTCCCTCACAATCAAAAAAACCATCAAAGGCAACAACACGGGGCTTATACTGGCTGATCATTAGTATCTGTTGAGCGACTTCTCTCCGTGATAAGCTGCCAATATTTACCAGTACAATTCGTTCATCAACCGAAATGTCCGGTCTAAGATTCGAAAAAGCATAATCTGTAAGTTCAAAGTCCTTCAAAGCCTGACCCATTGAATCAAAGGCTTGGAAAAGTTTTAAGTCCGTCACATTATTTGCACCCCACAACATAAAAAAAACAAATAGCGTGATAGAGAGACTTTGGAGCCAAAATTTTCGCATAACACAAACAGGCTAAAATGGAATAATGCTGATACTCAGTAAATTTAAAAATTTAGCTTTGTAAGTCCAACAGTATGAAAGGCTTTACAAACAAATCATTGGATATTCGCGAATTAGAAGAAGGCATTCTTTCGGGTGATCGCATAATTTTGGCAAAAGCTATTACTTTGGCAGAAAGTCAGCTTCCCTCTGACCAACAAATGGCAGAAGAATTGATCGAAAAACTCCTGCCTAAAACAGGTAACGCAATCCGGTTGGGTATTACAGGCGTGCCCGGTGTAGGTAAGAGCACTTTCATTGAAGTATTTGGAAAGCATCTCACCTCTCTCCATAAAAAGATTGCAGTGCTAGCTATTGATCCTAGCAGTAAGAAAACGAAAGGCAGCATTTTGGGTGACAAAACCCGGATGGATGCCCTATCAAAAGATCCGCTGGCGTTTATCCGCCCCAGTGCAACCGGAGGTTCCTTGGGTGGAGTGACGACTGCTACGCGCGAAGTAATTTTACTTTGTGAGGCCGCAGGGTTTGACGTTATAATTATTGAAACCGTTGGTGTTGGACAATCTGAAACAACCGTACGTGAAATGACTGATTTCTTCTTGCTCCTCATGTTGGCGGGAGCCGGAGATGAACTTCAAGGAATTAAGAAGGGGATTATGGAAATGGCTGACGGTGTAGTTATTACAAAAGCTGATGGACAAAATATACAACATGCCGAACAAGCCAAGGCTGATTGTCAACATGCTCTGCATCTTTTTGGCGCTTCAGAGTCAGGATGGACACCAATCGTGCTAACCTCATCAGCGTCTACGAATAAAGGAATAGAGGAGGTCTGGGCTATGATTCAAAAGTTTATCGCTCATACAAAAGCTAATGGCTTTTTTCAGGAGCAGCGTATCCAACAGGACATGTTCACACTTTATGGAAGCCTCGATGAGCTGATCAGAAATTTGGTCACCGATAAATCAAAAAATCTTCTCGCCTCACTGGAAGAGAAGGTAAAATTAAAACAGCTTTCGCCAAGACGTGCCTCAAGAATGGTGTTGGAAAAAATTATAGGACTGAAAAAATAAATCATGCACCAACCCTATTTCACACTCACATGTATTTCATTTTGCGTTTTCCTATTTGATTGCCAGACTAGGCCTAAAGAAAACGACCTATCTCACGTCACTCCAGTTATCTCTTTGAAATATGCTGCGGGCTTTAAAGTAACGTATACCGGAAAAGTAAAATGGGTGGATGTAAACTATCCATATCAAGATGCCACTTCCGGATATCAATATCTACTAGTTCCAAAAGGCGATTCTATACCAGCTCATGATAAGGACACGCAAGTCATTATCATTCCTATAGAAAGCATTGTTTGCACATCAACCACTCACATTCCATTGTTGGACTATTTGGATGAAACCAATAAACTAACTGGCTTTCCAACGACTGATTACATTAGTTCAGAAAAAATGAGAAAGCGGATTGATCGTGGTGATGTGGTTGAACTGGGCATTGATAAAGGGATGAACCTCGAAAAGCTTTTCGTACTGCAACCGTCATTGGTGATGGGATATGCAATGAGTGGTGACCTGGGTCAATTAAAAAAAATTCAGGAGATGGGGATACCGGTAATCATCAACGCAGAGTATTTGGAAAAGCATCCGCTAGGCCGTGCAGAGTGGATTAAGTTCGTGGCCTTATTTTTTAATAAAGAGAAAACTGCTGATTCTGTTTTTCAAGAAATTGAGAACGAATACAAGAAGACGACCGAACTTGCTCAACAGACTTCAGTAAAACCTACAGTTATGAGCGGTGTAGTGTATGGCGATGCCTGGTTTATGCCAGGAGGCCAGAACTATGCTGCCAGACTTTTAAAAGATGCTGGTTGCCGTTATCTATGGGCAGACGACACCTCACGCGGTTTTCTTGAACTAAGCTTTGAATCAGTCTATGAAAAGGCTAAGGAGGCAGACCTTTGGATTGGAGTAGGGTCATTTCTTTCACTCAAAGAAATGAAGGATGCAGAACAGCGCTATTCCAATTTCAAACCCTTTCAACAGAAACAGGTTTTCACGTACAATTTCCGAAAGGGGCCGAAAGGAGGAAGCGAATATTTAGAGTTGGGATACGCACGGCCTGATCTGGTGTTAAAAGACCTTGTGAAAATTTCTCATCCCAATTTACTGCCCAATTATGAATTATACTTTCATAAGAAACTAGAGTAAAACAAGGATCTAAACTAAATGCAGAGTTTCACTTGAGTTTCTAATCTCATTGACTTAGCTTCCATGATAACTCTTCCTTATGAAAGCATCGCTTTTCATATTCGTTATGTTGCTTAGTCTTATTGCAACAGCCCAAGAAGACTCAAAAACGGTCGGTTCGCAACTTCCTAAAACAAAAATAACGGTGGGTGCCGGAATAAGTCTCGCCAGTAGCTTTAAAAGAGGCAACGCTGATCAGTTCTATAAATACTTGTCAGGTAACCCCGCACTCGAATTGGACGATGGCGCCAGTGGGTTCAAGTTCCTCTCCCTCGGGTTTCAATCTGCTGTGGAGGGGAAAACCATGCTGGGGTTGGAATTTCAGTATGTACTTACTCATCCAACACGTGCTATCTGGGGCGAGGACACCGATTATGGCTTTGCTACACGAATGTATTTCAGTGCTAAGTTTTTAAACATAGCATTAAAATTAGGCGCGCCAATAGGGAAAACATCCTACTTCGTTTTCGAGCCAGGGATGGATCTTGGATTTATGAACGGAAAAACCGGTGTCTATAATAGTCTTGCAAATTACACACAGGAATGGCTTGAAAGCGGAGCCGTTGGGATTGGTGGGCATTTTGCCGCAGGGCTGGATTTGTCGCTCGGAAAATCTTTTATTATTACTACCCGAGCCGGTTATCGCTATATTAAAATAGATGAATCGCATAAAGACAAATCCAGTAGCACAGGCTATTCTTCGTTTTATGCCAATGGAAAAAACGGAGATATCGTAAAGGTTGATTGGAGTGGTTTCTATGCCAATGTGGGAATTTTATTAGTACTAGGAAAATAAATTAAAAAGCCCTGTCTAGATTTCTCAAAACAGGGCCATTTATATCTTTAGACTTAACTAACTATAACTACACTTTTATCTCTACGTCCACACCGCTAGGGAGTTCAAGCTTCATTAAGGCGTCTACTGTCTTTGCGCTGTTTGAATAAATGTCTACCAGACGCTTGTATGTACAAAGTTGAAACTGCTCACGGGCTTTCTTGTTTACGTGTGGCGAGCGAAGAACGGTAAACTTCTCTTTCTCTGTTGGCAAAGGGATAGGGCCACTCACTACAGCTCCTGTTGCTTTCACTGCTCTTACAATCTTCTCAGAGGACTTGTCCACCAGATTGTGATCGTAAGACTTGAGTTTAATTCTAATTTTCTGATTCATGATCTAAACGTCTTTTAGATATTATTTTGCGGCAACAGCGCCCTTTACTTCTTCAATTACTTTTTCAGCTAAGTTTTTTGGAACTGGTGCATAGTGAGAGAATGTCAATGATGCCGCAGCACGACCTGAGGTAATAGTTCTCAAATCAGTGATATAGCCAAACAGTTCAGATAATGGCACATCCGCCTTTATCACTTGAGCACCATTACGCGTATCCATTCCCTTCATCACTCCTCTTCTTCGGTTCAAATCGCCTGTAACCGAACCTGTGTATTCATCAGGACTAACTACTTCAACGCCCATGATTGGCTCCAACAATTGCGGGCCGCACTTACGGGCTGCTTCCCTAAATCCTATTCTTGCCGCCAATTCAAATGATAGTGAATCCGAGTCAACATCATGATATGAACCGTGGAACAATCGCACTTTCATATTGTCGATTGGATATCCTGCCAAAGGACCATTTACCATGGACTGCTGAAATCCTTTCTGGATTGCAGGAATAAATTCGCGAGGAATAACACCACCTACGATATCATTCTCGAACTCAAGACCTGGTTTATCTTCTGGGCCGAGTGCTTCGCGGGGTCCGATTTCAAATACAATATCGGCAAACTTACCACGACCACCCGTTTGCTTCTTATAAACTTCCTTATGTTCTATTGACTTGGTGAGAGCCTCTTTGTATGCTACCTGAGGAGCACCTTGGTTAATCTCCACCTTAAACTCTCGTCTTAGACGGTCGATAATAATTTCCAAGTGCAACTCTCCCATTCCACGAAGGATAACCTGACCCGTTTCCTGATCGGTATTCACTCGTAACGTTGGATCTTCCTCCACTAATTTTGAAATGGCCATTCCAAGCTTATCAGCATCAACTTGCTTCTTAGGCTCAATTGCATAACCAATAACAGGTTCAGGAAATACCATCGACTCTAAAACAACCTTACGCTTTTCATCGCAAAGTGTATCACCGGTTTTAATGTCTTTAAATCCAACAACCGCTCCAATATCCCCCACAGGAAGTCTATCAATTTGGTTTTGTTTATTTGCGTGCATTTGAAACACACGTGAAATTCTTTCTTTCTGTTCCGTGCGGGTATTATACACGTAAGAACCTGATTCCAACACACCTGAATAAGCACGGATAAAACACAAACGCCCTACGAATGGATCAGTTGCAATTTTGAAAGCCAAAGCAACGAATGGCTCTTTCTCATCAGGCTTAACTGAAACAGGCTGGTCTGTATCAGGATCAATACCAATTATTTCCTCTTTGTCTAGCGGAGAAGGCAGCAATTCCATTACATAATCCAGCATGGTTTGAACTCCTTTGTTCTTAAAAGAAGAGCCACACACCATCGGCACAATTTTCATACTGATGGTTGCCTCACGCAATGCCTTTAATATTTCAGCTTCGGAAATAGAATTAGGATCAACAAAATATTTTTCGATCAATGTCTCATCAACTTCAGCAACGGCCTCAAGAAGCTTTTCGCGATATTCCCTTGCTTCCTCTATCATGTCGGCAGGAATCGGAATTTCTTTGAAGGTCATCCCTTTATCATCCTCATTCCAAATGATGCCCTTGTTAGCTACAAGATCAACAACACCTCTGAAGTTTTCTTCAGCCCCGATTGGAAGTTGAAGAGCAACTGCTTTGCTGCCTAACTTTTCTTTTACCTGCTTGCAAACATCAAGGAAGTCGGCTCCTGAACGGTCCATTTTGTTTACAAAACCGATACGCGCTACTTTATAATTATCCGCCAGACGCCAGTTGGTTTCCGATTGAGGCTCAACACCATCCACCGAGCTAAACAAAAAAACCAGGCCATCTAACACACGCAAAGAACGGTTCACTTCAACGGTAAAGTCAACGTGGCCGGGAGTATCAATAATATTTACGTGGTAGTCGTTGCTTTTATATTTCCAATAAACTGTAGTAGCAGCGGAGGTAATAGTAATACCACGCTCTTGCTCTTGCGCCATCCAGTCCATGGTAGCAGCCCCATCATGCACTTCACCTATTTTGTGATTTACACCTGCATAATATAGAATGCGCTCGGTTGTAGTAGTCTTACCCGCATCAATGTGAGCAGCAATACCAATATTTCTAGTGAATTTTAAATCTCTTGCCATGTAGGGTTAAAATCTGAAATGTGAAAATGCTTTGTTCGCCTCTGCCATACGGTGCGTATCATCTTTCTTCTTGATAGCAGCACCCTCTCCCTTCGAAGCAGCCAAAATTTCAGCCGCCAATTTATCCATCATTGTTTTTTCACCTCGTGAACGGGCATATTCAATTAACCACTTGATGCTCAAATTTATTTTACGTTCTGGCCTTATTTCTACAGGCACCTGAAATGTAGCTCCCCCTACCCTGCGGCTCTTCACTTCTACGCCTGGGGTTACATTGGTCAAAGCCCGTTTCCAAACCTCCAACCCACTTTCTCCAGCTGCCTTCTTCTCTACAATGGCAATGGCGTCATAAAAAATATTGTAAGCAACACTTTTCTTTCCTTGCTCCATCATGTAGTTCACGAACTTCGTAACTAAGGTGTCGTTGAACTTAGGATCAGGCAACAGATATCTTTTCTTTGGTTTCGATTTTCTCATGGTTCAATAACTTTTATTTCTTGCCTTTAGCTTTAGCTGCTGGTGCTCCTTTGGCTGCAGCAGCCACCGCACCTGCCTTAGGTCTCTTAGCACCATATTTAGAACGACTTTGTAGTCTTCCACTTACGCCAGCCGTGTCAAGCGCACCACGGATAATGTGATAGCGCACACCTGGTAAATCTTTTACCCTGCCACCACGGATCAGCACAATAGAGTGCTCTTGAAGGTTATGACCCTCTCCGGGGATATAAGCGTTTACTTCTTTTCCGTTGGTTAAGCGCACCCTAGCCACTTTTCTAAGTGCCGAATTTGGTTTTTTTGGCGTAGTCGTGTAAACGCGGGTACATACTCCTCTGCGCTGAGGGCATGAATCAAGAGCCGGAGACTTTGACTTAAACGTCAATTTCTTCCGTCCTTTTCTTACAAGCTGTTGAATGGTAGGCATTTATATTTTATTTTTAAACCCTTCAAAAATAAGGACTGCAAAGGTATCTAAAGAAAAATAGGATGCAAAACCTTTATTAGAAGAAATTCGCACCCTATTCTGCTTTTAACGTCTCTTTTTTCTATGCTTCGCCAATAGTCCCTCCAAAATTCACGGGAAACTGGGGCATCTCATTTGTTTGTTTGATAGGCCCGAAGGTAGCTTCGTACTTACTTATATTATCCTTTAAGGCCGCTAAAAGCCTTTTAGCATGTTCGGGAGTAATGATTACCCTGGCTTTTACCCTGGCTTTAGGAACGCCAGGCATCAACCTGATAAAGTCGATGACAAACTCGCTATTAGAGTGGGCAATCATAGCGAGGTTAGAATAGATTCCCTCTGCTATCTCTTCCGAAAGCTCAATATTGATTTGATTCTGGGTAGGATTGTTTTTTTCGTCAGCCATACTTTAAAATAGGCAAATAAGAATAGGCAGTAGGCTAATTACCTACTGCCTATTTGCCTATTGCTTATTGGTTTTGCAATTCCTTTTCTTTTGATTTAGCAGGAGCAGTTGCTTCTACCAACCGATCATACTCTTCTACAGAGCCAACAATCATGTTGTTGAATCGTCTTTGACCAGTACCCGCAGGAATGAGATGACCCACAATTACGTTCTCCTTCAACCCTACTAAGCGGTCAGCTTTACCGCGAATAGCGGCCTCGCTCAACACTTTAGTGGTCTCCTGGAATGAAGCGGCTGATAGCCAGCTTTCAGTTTTCAACGATGCTTGTGTGATACCTTGCAAAGTGGGTCTTGAAACGGCTGATAAAGCATCTCTCACTTCTACAATTTTCTGATCTTTCCTCTTCAGTGAAGAATTTTCATCGCGAAATTCGCGGGCAGAAATAATCTGACCAGGTTTGAACTTTTGTGAATCACCTGGTTCTGTGACAAACTTCTTGTCCAGGATGGTATCGTTCTCTTCACGGAATTCAAACTTATCAACATACTCACCTACCAGGAAACTTGTATCTCCAGAGTCAATGATTTCAACTTTTTGCATCATCTGACTTACAATACACTCAATGTGTTTGTCATTGATTTTAACACCTTGCAAACGGTACACTTCCTGAATTTCATTCACCAAGTATTCTTGCACGGCAGTAGGCCCTTTGATGGAGAGAATATCGGACGGTGTTATTGCTCCATCTGACAGAGGCTGACCTGCCCTCACAAAGTCATTATCCTGAACCAGGATGTGCTTAGAAAGAGGCACCAAGTAACGCTTCTGAACGCCATCACGTGATTCGATAAAGATTTCGCGATTTCCACGTTTGATGCCTCCATAGGTAACAACTCCATCGATCTCACTCACCACAGCTGGATTAGACGGGTTACGAGCTTCGAATAATTCTGTTACACGTGGAAGACCACCCGTAATATCGCGTGACTTACCCATCGTGCGAGGAATCTTTGCCAATACCTGCCCTGCTTTAATTTTCTGGCCTTGCTCCACTGCTAAGTGAGCTCCAACTGGCATGTTATATCCCTTTGTATCTGCTTTTCCTTTTACCAGAATAGCTGGGTTTTTAGTCTTGTCGCGGGTTTCCGTAATTACTTTTTCACGGTGACCTGTCTGTTCATCTGATTCCTCTTTGAAAGTAATTCCTTCAATGATCGCTTCAAATTCAATCTCACCATCAAACTCAGATAAGATGACAGCGTTGTATGGATCCCAATAGCAAAGCTGATCTCCCTTTTCCACCTTTTGACCATCCTTCACTTGAAGGAATGCACCATAGGGTACGTGATTTGTAATCATAACGCGCGACTTCTCCTTGTCCAGGATCCTGATTTCTCCTGTACGGCCCATTACAACCTTTACTTTGTTGTCATCCTTATCGGTGGTGTCTACTGTTCTGACGCCTTCAAACTCAATTTCGCCAGCAAACTTTGCCTTGATGTTAGCATCTACAGCAATGTTGGAAGCCGTACCACCCACGTGGAAAGTACGAAGTGTAAGTTGTGTTCCAGGCTCTCCTATTGATTGAGCAGCGATAACACCTACCGCTTCTCCTTCTTGAACCATCTTACCAGTTGCCAGGTTTCGGCCATAACATTTGGCACAACCTCCTACTTTAGTTTCACAGGTAAGAACCGAGCGAATCTCAACTTCTTCTATACTTGTCTCATCAATTCTTTTTGCCACCTCATCCGTGATCTCCTCGTTTGCTTTGCAAATCAATTCCTCATTGATAGGATCATAGATGTCATGAACTGACACACGACCGAGGATACGTTCCGACAAAGGCTCAACAATGTCTTCGTTATCTTTTAGAGCTGTTACTTTTAATCCTCTCAACGTTCCGCAGTCATCTTCGGTGATTACAAGATCTTGTGCCACATCAACAAGCCTTCTGGTTAAGTAACCAGCATCGGCAGTTTTCAATGCCGTATCGGCAAGGCCTTTACGAGCACCGTGTGTTGAGATAAAGTATTCTAATACATCCAGTCCTTCTTTGAAGTTGGAAAGGATCGGGTTTTCAATAATAGAACCAACGGAACCGGCTAAGTTTTTCTGCGGCTTGGCCATCAATCCACGCATACCTCCTAACTGACGAATTTGCTCACGCGATCCGCGGGCACCGGAGTGCATCATCATGTAAATAGAATTGAACCCTTGTTGATCTTCTTCCAACTGCTTCATCAGCGTGTTGGTTAGCATCGTGTTCGTGCGAGTCCAAATATCAATCACCTGATTGTAGCGTTCGTTGTCGGTGATCAAACCCATCATATAGTTATTCCACACAGCATCTACCTCTTTCTGTGCTTCGTCAACAAGTTTCTTCTTTTCGGCAGGCACTTTCACATCACCCAATCCCATTGACAAACCACCTTTGTATGCCATTTGGAAACCAAGCTCCTTAATTTCATCCAAAAACTTAGCCGTCTTAGCAAGGCCTGCATATTTGTATACATCGGCAATGATGGTCTGAAGTTTCTTCTTCGTAAGAAGCTCATCCACAAAACCAACTTCTTCTGGCATCACCTGATTAAAAACTACACGCCCCGTAACTGTCTCTACTGTTTTCCTTGAGATGAGGCCAGTCTTCTTATCTTTTAAATTGACTCTCACTTTTATGATGGCATGCTTAGAAAGCTTGCCTTCGTTGTAAGCAATGACTACTTCTTCCGGGGCATAGAATGTTTTGCCTTCACCCATCTCTCCCTTGCGTCCTTTGGTAAGATAATAAAGACCCAACACCATGTCCTGGGAAGGAACAGTGATAGGGGCACCATTGGCAGGGTTAAGAATGTTATGTGAAGAAAGCATTAAAACAGATGCTTCCAAGATTGCCTCCTGGCCAAGTGGCACGTGAACGGCCATCTGGTCACCGTCAAAGTCAGCGTTAAACGCAGTACAAACGAGCGGATGCAACTGAATAGCTTTACCTTCAATCAACTTAGGTTGGAAAGCTTGTATACCTAATCTGTGAAGAGTTGGAGCGCGGTTGAGAAGAACAGGATGTCCTTTCAATACATTTTCCAAAATATCCCAAACGACAGGATCTTTTCTATCCACAATTTTCTTAGCTGACTTCACTGTCTTCACAATTCCTCTTTCGATGAGCTTGCGAATAATAAATGGCTTGAATAATTCAGCCGCCATGTCTTTTGGAAGACCGCACTCATGCAGTTTCAATTCTGGTCCAACTACAATTACAGAACGACCAGAATAGTCAACACGTTTACCCAATAAGTTTTGACGGAAACGTCCCTGCTTACCTTTGAGCATATCGCTCAAGGATTTCAATGCACGGTTACCATCTGACCGAACAGCGTTAACTTTTCTTGAGTTATCAAACAAAGAGTCAACAGCCTCCTGAAGCATGCGTTTTTCATTCCGCAAAATCACCTCAGGTGCCTTAATATCAATCAATCTCTTCAGACGGTTGTTACGAATAATAACGCGTCTGTAAAGGTCATTCAAATCTGATGTTGCAAATCGGCCACCATCCAAAGGCACAAGTGGACGCAATTCAGGAGGAATAACAGGAACCATCTTAATGGTCATCCACTCAGGTCGGTTTTCAATGCGTGTATTCGCATCGCGGAAAGCTTCAACAACTTTCAATCGCTTCAACGCTTCAGCTTTACGCTGTTGTGAAGTGTCTGTTGCTGCCTGATGACGAAGCTGATAAGAAAGCTCATCCAGGTTCAAGCGGGACAATAAACCCTCAAGAGCATCGGCTCCCATCTTCGCTAAGAATTTCTTAGGATCATGATCATCCAGAAGTTGATTCTCGCGGGGAAGCTTATCCAAAATATCCAGGTACTCTTCTTCTGTCAAAAAGTCAAGACGGTTGATACCATCCTCTTCTTTGATACCTGCATTGATCACGACATATCTTTCGTAATAAATGATTTGATCAAGCTTCTTTGTAGGAAGACCGATCAGGTATCCAATTTTATTTGGTAAAGAACGGAAGTACCAGATATGAGCCACCGGCACCACTAGTTCGATGTGACCCATGCGCTCACGTCTTACTTTCTTCTCTGTAACCTCTACACCGCAACGATCACAGATAATTCCTTTGTAGCGTATGCGTTTATATTTTCCGCAATGACATTCCCAGTCTTTTACCGGACCAAAAATACGTTCGCAAAAAAGACCCCCCATCTCCGGCTTATACGTGCGGTAGTTGATGGTTTCTGGTTGCGTAACTTCACCGTGTGAGCTTTCCAAAATTGACTCCGGGGAAGCAAGGCTAATGGTGATTTTGGAAAAGTCGTTGTTGATTTTTTTATTCTTTCTGAAAGACATGCTTGTAGTTTTTAGTCTTTAGTAAACAGTAGATAGTACTTAGTCTTGAATCCTTAGTAACTAAAGACTCAAGACTATTTACTATTTTAATCCATTGTGATTTCTAGTGCCAAGCCTCTGAGTTCGTGAACTAACACGTTAAATGACTCAGGGATATTTGGTTTCCTCATTGTCTCACCTTTCACGATTGATTCGTAAGCTTTTGCCCTACCAATCACATCATCAGATTTAACTGTAAGAATTTCCTGTAGAATATGAGAAGCACCAAATGCTTCAATGGCCCACACTTCCATCTCACCGAAACGTTGACCACCAAATTGCGCTTTACCGCCCAAAGGCTGTTGCGTAATGAGTGAGTAAGGCCCGATTGAACGTGCGTGCATTTTATCATCAACCAAGTGACCGAGTTTCAGCATGTAAGCCATACCAACCGTTACGGGTTGATCAAATCTTTCACCGGTTAACCCATCGACAAGGTACGTACGTCCAAACTCAGGCAACCCAGCTTCCTTCAATTCGGCAGACACTTCATCTAATGAAGCGCCATCAAAAATAGGAGTGGCATATCTTCTGCCTAATTTCTTTCCAGCCCAGGCCAATACTGTTTCATAAATCTGACCCAAGTTCATACGAGAAGGTACGCCAAGCGGGTTCAAACAAATATCTACAGGTGTTCCATCTTCCAGGAACGGCATGTCTTCTTCGCGCACAATCCTCGCCACCACACCTTTGTTGCCGTGACGTCCTGCCATCTTATCACCCACTTTCAGTTTACGCTTCTTAGCCACATAAACTTTAGCGAGTTGAACAATACCTGCTGGCAATTCGTCACCCACTTCTAATGTAAATTTCTCGCGCTTGAATTCACCACCAATTACATTTCGCTTGTTCAGATAATTCTTAACAATTTCAGAAATAAGATCGTTGGTGTGCTCATCGCCAGTCCAGCTATCAAGGCTTATGTCAGCTATAAGATTTACATCTTCCGGAACGTTGTAATTGCTTTCATCACGGTAAATGTTCTTGTCTGGGAATAAGTTACTTTCGATAACCTTTGTAGAGAACTTCACACCTTTGCTGATCAGTTCATCACCGAATTTGTGCTTCACTCCCTGACTGGTTTTAGTAGTCAAAAGTGTGGTCAACTTCTTAATCATTTCAGCGCGGAGCTCTGTCAGATCTTTACTGTAGCGATTCTTGAGCGTATCCAATTCCTTCTTCGATTTAGAACGAACATCTTTATCGCGTTTCGGTCTTGAGAAAAGCTTGGTATCGATTACAACTCCCTTCAAAGATGGAGGCGCCTTCATAGAAGCATCTTTCACATCACCTGCTTTATCCCCAAAAATGGCACGCAAGAGTTTCTCTTCAGGAGTAGGATCTGTTTCTCCTTTTGGGGTGATCTTACCAATGAGGATGTCTCCCTCTTTTACTTCCGCGCCAATGCGAATGATGCCGTTTTCGTCAAGGTGCTTCACAGCCTCCTCGCTTACGTTCGGTATTTCAGAAGTTAATTCTTCTTCTCCACGTTTGGTGTCTCGAACTTCAAGTTCGAATTCTTCCACGTGGATAGAGGTGTAAATATCATCGCGAACAACGCGCTCAGAAATAACAATCGCATCTTCAAAGTTATATCCTTGCCATGGCATGTAGGCCACCAACAAATTGCGGCCAAGCGCAAGTTCACCGTTTGCTGTTCCATATCCCTGACAGAGCGGCTGACCTTTCAATACCTTCTCTCCTTTTTTAACAAGGGGAGTAAGATTGATACAAGTATCCTGATTAGTTCTTCTAAACTTGATGAGGCCGTATGTCTTAAACTCATCATCAAATCTTACCAATTGTTGCTCTTCAGAAACCTGATATCGAACGGTAATTTTCTTTGCATCTACAAATTCAACAACACCATTTGCTTCGGCCAGAATTAAGGCACGAGAGTCAACGGCAATCCTTCCTTCTAACCCGGTCCCTACAATGGGAGCCTCAGGTCTCATAAGCGGAACAGCCTGGCGCTGCATGTTTGATCCCATCAAAGCACGGTTTGCGTCATCGTGCTCCAAGAAAGGAATCATAGAAGCAGCAATAGATACAATCTGGTTAGGAGCAATATCCATGTAGCGAAGCTCTTTCGGATCGACTACTGGAAAGTCACCTTCAAAACGAGCCTTCACTTTCTCATCAATGAATTCTCCGTTCGGTTTGAACTTAATATTTGCCTGGCCAATGTTGTGCGTATCCTCCTCTTCTGCTGTGAGGAATATCACATCATCTTTCACCTTCACTTTGCCATTTTCAACATGGCGATAAGGTGTTTCAATAAAGCCCATCTTGTTCACTTT
>JANOLM010000359.1:0-2845 GCA_031419815.1 Bacteroidia bacterium | reverse complement strand
CCTTCATGCCATTTCTGTTCGACTCCTACGGAGTCGAATGTTTATAGCCCTATTTCTACTATAAACATACGACCCCATCGGGGTCGAACCCCCAAAAGCATTGTTGCAAAATTTAATTGTTACTACACTAGTACCTTGAATTGTTTGGTCATTCTTTGCCAACTTCCTGATTTTTTTTCCTTGAAATAATTTTTGCTTTAGATGTCTTCATGTAACTTCTTTTTAAAAATCAATCTGGCCAATATAGTATTTATAGTTATATCAGGCCTGTTCTTTCAAATTGAAAACCCTGAAACAACTCCAATTTTTGGTTATTGCACAGCAAAGTATTGTATTTTTATTAATTAGGGCAGTGATTTAACCTATTTTATATAAATTGCGACATCTACTTAACTTTTTTACGAATTTATGACGACCACCATTATTCCAAGGCTTTTGGAACAGCATATTGAAAAGCAGCTTGGCAAGCAAAAAGTTATCATACTGTATGGCACCAGGCGCACTGGCAAAAGCACCATCATAGAAAGTATTGCAGCACGTCACAGCCCTGACACACTACTCCTACAAGGCGAGGATATGCAGGTGGTCAGTTTATTACAACAACGGACGGTGGCCAATTACCAACAAATTCTCCGCGGAAAGAAAATCTTTATTATTGACGAAGCACAGGCCATTCCACACATAGGAAAAATCCTGAAATTGATGATCGATACAATTAAAGGCATCACCATCATTGTTACCGGCAGCAGTAGCTTCGATTTGGTCAACCACATAGGCGAACCGCTGGTGGGAAGGAATATTATATATCATTTATTTCCAATAGCTCAAGCAGAGTTGGCAAGCATCGAGGACAGGATTAGTACCTTAAGAAATTTAGAACAACGACTCATTTTTGGCAACTATCCCGAACTGTGGCATTTGAACGATAACCAAGAAAAGGAAAATTATTTAAAACAATTAGTCAACAGCTACCTACTTAAGGATTTGCTGACGCTTGAAAATGTAAAAGGCGCAGATGTCTTGTTCAAACTGCTGCAACTCCTGGCTTGGCAATTGGGAAGCCAGGTCAGTACTGTGGAGTTGGGAAACAACCTCCAGCTTAATAAGAAAACGATAGAGCGTTATCTGGATTTATTGAGCAAAGTCTTTATCATTTACCCATTGTCGGGGTATAGTGGCAACTTGAGAAAAGAAGTGACCAAAAGTAAAAAATGGTATTTCTATGATAACGGCATCCGAAATGCTTTAATCAATAATTTTAGTCCGCTTGCAAGCCGCAACGACATAGGCCAATTATGGGAACAGTATGTACTGGCTGAACGAATAAAATACAATGCCTATCGCAACTATCAGCCGAGATATTTTTTCTGGCGAACCTATGACGGACAAGAAATAGATTTTCTGGAATTTCAAAATCAACAATTGAAAGGCTTTGAATGCAAATGGCAAAATCAGATTGTCAAAAAACCCGCAGCTTTTACGAAAGCTTACCCGGACGCTGAATTTTCTGTTATTGATCAAACCAATTACCTGGAGTGGATAGGAGGGTAAACAATTCTAAATTCAGAATCCACTTAGTGTCTGTCCATAATGTCATTTGGTATACAAAGTAGGCAGTTGGCAGTGCGCAGATTGCAGTAGGCAGTAGGATTGGTGCAAATAAGTATGTTCTACCTAAGTTACTGACTGTTTTTGACTGCTGGCTGCAATCTGCCTACTGCCTACTTCTATTTTGATCGACTTATTTATGGTGCTAAACCTAAACTACTACCTTGAATTGTTTTAAAAAGCGAATGTCGTTCTCTGAGAACAAACGCAAATCATTTATGCCATAGCGTAGCATGGTTATCCTTTCTATGCCCATACCAAATGCGAAGCCAGTAAATTCTTCCGGGTTGATACCACAGTTACGCAAAACGTTTGGATGAACCATTCCAGAACCAGCTATTTCCACCCATCCTGAATATTTACACACGTTGCAGCCCTTACTTCCACAGATAAAACAAGACACATCAATTTCAGCACTTGGCTCCGTAAAAGGAAAGTAAGAAGGCCGTAATCTTATTTTTGTCTCTTTGCCAAACATTTCTTTAGCAAAATGATATAACGTTTGCTTGAGGTCTGAGAAGCCGACATTCTTATCCACATAAAGTCCTTCCACCTGATGAAAGAAACAATGAGCACGCGCTGAGATTGCTTCATTGCGATACACACGCCCAGGCATGATAGCGCGAATGGGTGGCTTTTGTTCCTTCATCAATCTGATTTGCACATTTGAAGTGTGCGTTCTCAAAAGAACATCCAGATTCCCGCCTGCCTGTCCGGTAGGCAGGCCTTCCTGGCCAGCAGGCTTTTCAACGAAAAAAGTATCCTGCATCTCGCGAGCTGGGTGGTTTTCGGGGAAATTTAAAGCCGTGAAATTATGCCAGTCATCTTCTATTTCGGGACCATCAGCAACATTGAACCCAAGCCGCTCGAATACTTCAATAATTTTATAGCGAGTAATATTAAGCGGGTGCAAACTCCCCGTTTTATTTGGCACTGAAGGCAGGGATAAATCAATCTCAATTCCTACCGAAGTAGCAGATGATTCAAGTTCTTCACTGAATTGTTTAAACTTTGCCTCAGCGGCTTGCTTTAATTCATTAAGAACTTTTCCTAATGTTTTCTTCTCTTCAACACTGGCTTGCTTGAATTCTTCAAAGAGTTCTGCGATTGCTCCTTTTTTGCTGATGAATTTTAAGCGAAAAGTTTCAAGATCAATGGACGCCTTGTCTTTGAAATTCTCAATTTCACTCTTAAGAGTTGATACCTTTTCCTCTAGCGACTGCATACTTCTTTTGTG
>JANOLM010000358.1:0-4993 GCA_031419815.1 Bacteroidia bacterium | reverse complement strand
GCCGTGACGAGTTGGTTTAAAGTTTTATCTTCGTTCAACGTGTTGTTTCGTGGGACAGGACGCGGCTTCGGAAGCGCACCATTGCAGAAACACAACCGTTGGCAACAATTGGGTTCCGTGGACAGTGACGACTAAACGATTAAGTGTCGGCAGACAAAAATTCAATTATAAATTTGACAGACCTGGATGACCTTATACCAACTCGCAGACAAATAAAAAGGCACGAAGTGCAGGTGTTCCAGTGATTTAAAAGACACGATGGCAAATCACGAAGTGGGAATAATGAGGTTATTGGCCAATATGATTTTACTTGCTTTGATCGTATAGTAAAATAGACCCCATCCACACACGATAAAATAAATAGAAAAAAGTACCATAATTAAAAAAGAAGAATCAATAGGTAACGTTGGCCCAGACAACAATTCCCAAGCTAGCCATAAAGTCATTCCAATACCGACCAAAACAAAAACAGCGCCATTAACTACGCTGACAAACCTTGAAAATTTTACTCCTGAAGTAAAGACTTTCGAAGTATCCACAAGGTCAGGATAGTGTTTAATAAATGGGAAAGTAGACAGAAGAAAATAAAAAATGAAAATAGAGCCTCCCCCAAGGTAGACGATATTATTTCCTCTCAGCATGGATAAAACAATTAATAATAAAAAAAGTACTGTTCCAACAAAGGAAATATAAAAGGCTAGTTTAATTTTCTTTGGTTCAATTATATTGGGTTTCACTTTATCAAATGAATCCGATTTTTTGAGTTGCTTTTTTTTATCAAACTTGTTTGCAAGGAAAATCAAACCAATAGCACCAACGAGAGTTATAAATGAAATTAATCCATGTGAACCTCCAGTTTGTTGAGCCAAATCTTTTAAAAGGGTTACGACCAATAATAGAACAATCACTGAAATACCAATTGCTATTTTTCGTATCATTAAGAAAATATTTAGATTATTCGATTACGATGATTTCCGATTAATAAACAAGATAGCTTTTTCTGACAAATAATACACTATAAATATAACTCGGGTCGGTGTTGCATTATAGTTTTAGTTTTTTAATTTCGTTCGGTGCCGTGGGACGGAACGGAGCGGGTCGCTAAAGGCGGGTAAGGAAGGAAGTTTAAAAGATCCTAATATATTGATAGCACTAGTTGGTGCATTATTCGCTATGCTTGGAAACTATTTTCAAACAATTAGATCCAACTATTTCATAGGCATTCGTACTCCTTGGACATTAGAAAACGAACAAGTATGGAAAAAAACGCATCTATTAGGTGGACGTATCTGGATGGCAGGAGGGTTATTGATTGTTATTCTTTCATTTATTATCACGGACAACCATTCACTTATGAGTGCATTTGGAATTTTATGTTTCATAATGGTGATTATTCCAGTTATTTTTTCATACACGGAATTCAGAAAAGAAAGAAATTTATTGCGTGGTAACTAAAATCTAGCATAAAACAATTTCAGGATAGCACTATAATATTCGCGCTCGCAACCTACTTCCAACTTATGAAAAACAAAAAGTGCATTCAGTCCCTGCTCATATTCAGTGCAGTCATTTTTCATTATTTTATTATTGCCCAACCCATTGAGCAACGGATTAAAGTAGTGGTGGCACCTGATCATACCGATTGGATGTATAAGGCCAACGAAAAAGTGAAGTTCACCATTTCAGTTTTGCAAGATGGAAATCCACTAAAGGGCGCAAAAATTAAATATGAAATCGGGCCCGAAAAAATGGAGGCCATTAAAAAGGATTCTGCTATACTTTCTTCTGGCACTATTTCTATTGAGGGAGGTACGCTAAAGGCGGGAGGCTTTCTGCGATGTGTTGCGATCGCCACAGTAAACGGAAAAGAGTATCGCGGATTAGCAACAGCAGGCTTTGATCCGCTTTCTATTCAGCCCACGGTTGAAAATCCAGAAGACTTCAAACAATTCTGGGATCAGGCAAAGGCAGACCTCACTAAAATTCCGCTTGACGCAAAAATGACATTGCTCCCTGATCGATGCACAGAAAATGTAAATGTCTATCATGTAAATCTGCAAAATTTCCGTTTGGGATCGCGCCTCTATGGAATATTGTGCGTGCCTAAAAAGGAAGGAAGCTATCCTGCTCTTTTAAAAGTTCCGGGTGCAGGAGTTCGGCCTTATGGAGGTGATGTGGCGTTGGCAGAGAAAGGTATAATTACATTTGAAATTGGAATTCATGGCATCCCTGTCAACATGGAACAAAATATTTACACAGATTTAGGAAGCGGTGCATTGAATCAATATTCCAACTACAATCTTGATAATCGCGATCGCTACTATTTTAAGCGTGTGTATCTTGGTTGTGTTCGTGCTAATGATTTTCTGGTGAGCTTGCCTCAGTATGATGGAACGAATCTCGCGGTTACAGGCGGCAGTCAGGGTGGCGCGCTATCTATTGTAACGGCTGCGTTAGATGCGCGTGTTAAATACCTGGCTGCATTCTATCCCGCCTTGAGCGATGTAACAGGTTATTTGAATGGAAGGGCAGGAGGCTGGCCTCATGTTTTTGATAAGAACAATCTGCCCTTCAACAATTTGAAAGAAAAGAAAGAGACTATCAAATACTATGACGTTGTCAATTTTGCACGACACGTAAAAGTACCTGGCCTTTATTCCTGGGGATTTAATGACGAGACGTGCCCACCTACTTCTATGTATGCCTCGTACAACGTGATCAGTGCTCCTAAAGAATTATTTCTTGCTTTGGAAACAGGCCACTGGACGTATCCGGAACAGAGGGAGAAATTTAACAATTGGCTGTTAGAGCAACTAAAAAAGAAATGAAGTATTCTGGCTAGTGCCTGCAGGCAGTATTCATTAAACTTACCAGCGAATAAATAGTTAAATTGAATTGAATTATAAAGCCCATCTCTTATGCAACGGAATCAAAACCTTGTGTTCAAACTTTTTATTACTATCCTGTGCGTGGTGATCACCTTCGCAGGTTGTCAAAATCCCAAAAAGGAAGAAACAGGCAACGAAGCGCGTGAAAAAATGATTGCGCGTGCAGCCTCATTGGAATTGAAAAGTGAATACACTGCCCCTCCAGGTGAAGCTCTTGCACACCATACTTCAGGCTTTGCTAAAATCATATGCTCAGCTGTTTTTGTGACAGGGCTGAAACCAGAATTTGCAGCAGAAAATGTAGGCTACTTTGTAAGCCCTTATGAAGAGCGCGCTAAAGTCAGCAAACCGGTGATTGATTTTGAAAAGAAGTCTGTTACCATTGCGCTTCCAGATGGAAAGTCTCGCACAGCAATTTACGTAGGCAGTCAGGGTTGTGTAACACTTCCCTTAGGCATTGACTCTTTATATTATAAACCTGTTGAAGTTGTTCGCAACCTGCCAGATGCTGCTATCACGCCATGGCCGATGGGTGACATGCTATCAAAAGAACCGATGCCAGCTGAAATTGATATGGCAAAAGTAGACCAAGCTGTTGCCGCAGCTTTTGAACCAGCCGAAGGAATGACAGCTGCTTTTGTTGTAACCTATAAAGGACGATTGATTGCGGAACGTTACGGAGATGGGATAACAAAAGATACGCCATTGGAAAGTTGGTCAATGGGCAAAAGTTTAACCGCTACACTTTTGGGTATTCTCATTAAGCAAGGTGTTTATACATTGGAGCAGCCCGCGCCAATTCCACAATGGCAGAGTGAAGGAGATGCGAGGGCGAAGATCAAAATCATGGACATTCTTCATATGTCCAGCGGACTGCGTTGTCGCGCACCACAAGATCCGGATTATGATTCTTCATTGGGCTACCCCGATCATTTGTATTTGTATACTGGTGGTGTCAATTCATTCGAGTGGGCTGCCTCGCTTCCTCAGCAATGGCCGCCCAATACAATAGGACGATATAGAAATGTAGATCCTGTTTTAACAAATTATCTGGTGAGGTTGGGAGTGGAGGGTAAGGGGAGTGACTACCTGACTTTTCCGCAGCGCGAGTTATTTGATAAAATCGGAATTCGTACCATGGTGATGGAAACAGATCCTTACGGGAATTTTCTTACACAAGGTTATGAGTTTGCATCGGGCAGAGATTGGGCAAGATTAGGTAATCTTTATTTACAGGATGGCGTATGGAATAATGAGCGCATTTTACCGGAAGGCTTTACAAAATTTGTAAGCACCCTGGCGCCTGCATGGGTGGAAGATGGAAGGCCTATCTATGGAGGATTTTTTTGGATAAACGGAGATGGCGCTCGACCCATACCAAAAGAAGCGTACATGATGCTTGGAGCAGGCGGTCAGTCCACTACAATTATCCCTTCGCATGATTTGGTGATTGTGCGATTGGGTCATTTTAAAGGTTCGAAGGCTGGTGGTGAGGCACTGGACAAGGCCTATGCATTATTAATGGAAGCTGTTCCAAAAAAAAATAGGTAAGAAAATTTTAGGCAAAAAAAATACATGATCAACATCATTTGTGTAGCATTTCTTTGTTTGACTATTTTCCAAAATCAGACTTCCGTGGGATTCAGTCAAGAGTATCCAAAACGTTAAGCCGATTATTGGGCATATTGAATCAAGGTCTTATCTTGTATGTTCAAATTGCTTTAAAAATGAAAACCATTGGCACGCTATTTCTATTTTACGCTTTACTGATGAGCTGCACATCGGAGAGTTCCCCGAAGCCTTTGGTTTCGCCTCGCTCTATTGATGTCTCTGCGGTGGAGTATTATGGACAATTGCAGGTGAAAGGAAATAAAATAGTGGACAAGAATGGAAGCCCTGTGCAATTGAGAGGCATGTCATTCTTCTGGAGTCAGTGGATTGGCAAATATTACACCAGCCAGGTTGTAAAATGGCTGAAAGATGACTGGCATTGTAATGTAGTGAGAGCTGCTATGGCTGTGGAAGAAGGAGGTTATCTTACCAATCCTGCCCTTGAAAAGCAAAAGGTGATAGAAGTGGTTGATGCTGCCATTGAGCACGGACTT
>JANOLM010000357.1:0-8076 GCA_031419815.1 Bacteroidia bacterium | reverse complement strand
CAAATCCAGCAGCACAACATCGGGCGTATTTTTTTTAAAAAGTTCTAGACACTCTTTTCCATTGCCGGCATCGGTAACCTCACCGATGCAGTTAAATGTTTTAATCAACCGCACAATGGCCTTCCGAAAAAGATTGTGGTCATCTACTATGCACACATTTATTTTTTGCATACTACTTCGCTCATTAATTAAATAACATAAACACTTGATCTTATTCCATATGAATCAACTACTAATACCGCCATAATCCAAGCGACAGAGTACCCAAAATCTACAGCACGGGTAGGGTAAGTTCAACTTGTGTACCTGACGGAATATTTTTTTCAAACGAGAGCGTGGCACCCAACAGGTTGGCCCGATTTTGTAAACTGCTCAACCCAAGCCCGGTTACATGCGTCAGTCCTTTTTCGGGTGTGGGAAAATCAAAGCCAATACCATTGTCGCTAATGCTCACTTTTATGTGTTGCTCGTTTCGGGTAAAGAGGATTTTAATTTCAGAAGCTTGTGCGTGGCGCAGTGCATTGTTGACCGACTCCTGAATAATACGGTAGACAAGCAGTTCAGTATTTTGATCCAGCGAAAGCTGAATGCCGCTTTGGTTAAAAGTGACAGGGATAGTGCCGCGCTTTGACAAACGGCTGCAAAGCTCGCCTACGGTTTTGGCCAGCCCAAATTTTTCCAGGTCTGCGGGCATAAGGTCAAATGAAATCCTTCTTACCGTTTCGGTGATTTCGTTTACGTGATGCTGGATTTCTTTTTTGTCTTCGGGCGAGGCTCCGGTTGCTACCGTCATGACTGTGTTGCTCAGTACCTGTAGCATTACGCCCACCCCATCGTGCAGGTCTTTAGACACACGGCTCCGTTCTTTTTCCTGCGAAATAACCTGCGCCATCATCATTTTCTCCTGATAGTCGGCCTCCAATTTCTGACGCCTAAGCTGCTCTTGAGCCATTTTTTTCTGATAGAACAACACAAAGAGAATGATGGTGGCCGCCAGCAAAAGCATGCCAGCGGTGCCAATGGCAAGCAGGAAAAAAAACTGGTAGCTGGCGTCCATCGATTGGCCTTGGTGTTATTTCAAGGGATGGACAAAAATACAATTGACAAGGGCTTGCACAACAATTAGCGGACTTGTTACAGTGAAATTACGAGTACTACGTAGCAATATTGCTCCATTGTCGATTGCCTATTTATTTAAAACAGTCTTTGCTTTCACCAGCCGCAAGTCCATCCACAGACCATAGGAGACCAGGAGGCAAAAAAAGAAACGGAAAAAGTTGCGGGATGTCCATACGAACACCAAGTCATCTTTCAATACGTTGACCAGAAAATCCAGCGACAGCGACAACACAAACGTGCCAGCAAAGTAAAAGAGAAAGGCAGCCATGATCCAGAACATGGGGTAACGGGTGATTTCGTTGGTGGGCATTTCGACAATCAGAAAATAAAAATACAGAAGGGCACAAACAACTATCATTAGATCGCGCATGGTGCGGATTGGGCTGGAGAATTGAGTCCAATGCCCAGGCATAAACAAGCAAAATGAAATAACATAGATCACACCAAAAACAAGACCAATTTTTTTTGCCAATGCATTAGAGAAAAGTGTATAAAAAAAACTCAAAAGAATGAGAGCTTCCATCAGAACATAAAGATTGCCCATCAGATTAGGGTGAACTCCCTTAATATTAAAATTAATAATAACCTGAAAAAAGACGCTGTTTAATCCATAAACCGCTAGAACCTGAACCGGTTTGCTTCTTTTCGAAATCAATATAAAGCCTAGTAATGCAATAATAAGGCTGCCTAGTTGTTGGGCGTAATTGGAATAGAATAGCATTCTTTCTATAGCTCTCCAGGTGGACAAACGGGCGGGCAAGGCAATCCTTCCTCCAAAATAAAGGCTGCCTCAGTGGTGGATTCATCTGTGGTGGGCAAGATTGCATTGCCATCTTTATCAACCGCCACCAAAACAAATGTTGTGGTCTTTTTACTATCCTCAGCTAAATGTATGCGCACCGAAACACAGCCAGGAATGTTGAGCAACTGCTGAATAAAACTTGCATCGTACAGCACTGATTTGGTAGAATTTGGATTGTTGGCTTTGAATTTCTTCACCATTTCAATCGCTTCTTTTTTTGGGATTTTTTTTCCGTTTGCCATCGTTAAATTGTTTAAGGGGTAATGTTTAAATGTTAATAAGGGTAAATTTGGCGAAATAATTTTAAAAAAAATTGACCCTTACCGCTCATGAATAAATCTAAAAAGACTTTTTCCAAGCTTACTCAAAGTGTTCACACGGGCTCTGTTGGCGATCCGCAGTATGGCGGAATAGTGAATCCCATCTATCCTTCCTCTGCATACGACTATGATGCGGAGGTACTCTACCCCCGTTATTACAATACTCCCAACCAAAGAGCAGCAGTTGAAAAAATAGCGGCATTGGAAAATGCTGAGGATGGTTTGATGTTTAGTTCGGGCATGGCGGCTATAATGACGTCTATGTTTGCCCTTCTAAAAGCTGGAGACCACATCATTTTTCAGAACGACCTGTATGGAGGCACACATCATGCGGCTCTTACAGAGCTTAATCGATATGGAATTGAGTATGACATGGTAGATGCAGCCGATCCTGAAAACATTGAGCAGGCTATCCGTAAAGAAACAAAAGTGATCTACATTGAAACGCCTTCAAATCCCTTACTGAAAATTACGGACATCGCAGCCATTGCAAAAATTGCGAAGAAGCACAAACTCATTACCATTATTGATAATACGTTTGCATCGCCTATTAACCAGAACCCTATCGACTTCGGCATTGATGTGGTGACACATAGTGGAACAAAATACATTGGCGGCCACAGCGACCTGGCCTGTGGCGTGATGGTGGCGTCAAAAAAACTAACAGCAAGAATAAAAGCCAGTGCCCAGCATTTTGGTGGTAGCCTGGATGCCTACACTTCTTACCTGGTTGAGCGCAGTCTTAAAACGATTGTCCTTCGTGTGCAGCAGCAGAATAAAAATGCAATGATCATTGCCAGGGCACTGGAAAAAGAATCAGGTATTGGAAAAGTAAATTATCCGGGCTTGAAAGATCATCCTGGTCATAGCATTGCAAAAAAACAAATGAAAGGTGGCTTTGGTGGCATGCTTTCTTTTGAGGTGAAGGGCAATCCGGATAAATTTTTGAAAAGACTGAAGCTCATAAAAAAAGCTATTAGTCTTGGTGGAGTGGAAACCACCATCAGCGCTCCGGTGAAAACTTCTCATGCTAAGCTAACGCCATCAGAGCGTGCTGCAGTTGGCATCTCCGATAAACTGCTGAGGCTTTCCGTTGGGATAGAAGAAGCGGAAGATATACTGAATGATATTAAGCAAGCACTTTAAACAGGCATTAGGGGTTGGGCCTTAGGCATTGGTAGAGTTGACTAAGTCCTAATGCCCAAGTGCCTAATACCTAAGTCCCAAGTGCCTAAGCCCTAAAATGATTTCATTATGACAGTAAGAAAAGCAACTACAAAGGACATACCTACTATCATTCTTTTCCAGCAGAAGATGGCCTGGGAAACAGAAGGCATTCACCTTGATCCTTCGGTTTTAACGGAGGGCGTAAAAAATATTTTTCAGGATGTAAATCGCGGGGAGTATTATGTAGCAGATGAAAATGAAACCGTGGTCGGTAGCTTGATGACAACCTACGAATGGAGTGACTGGCGCAACGGCACTGTACTTTGGATCCAATCTGTTTACATTGATAAAGGCCATCGTGGCAAGGGCATCTACAAAAAAATGTACGAACACATTCAGCAGATCGTTAAAAAATCTCCCGACTTGCGTGGCATACGACTTTATGTAGATAAGACAAACGAGTCCGCCCAACGCGTCTATGAAAAGCTAGGAATGAATGGCGAACATTATCAGGTGTTTGAGTGGATGAAGTAAATCGGTAATCGGTGGCTGGTAATCGGTCATCAGTGTGAGTCCGATTACTGATCACCACTTACCGATCACTAGTTCTCCAACTCTACAATAATCTCTACCTCCACGGCAATATTCGAAGGCAGGGCATACATACCCACTGCTGATCGCGCATGTTTTCCTTTGTCTCCAAAGACGGCCACCATAAGATCTGAAAAGCCATTCATCACTTTGGGTTGGTCCACAAAATTTTCTGTGCAGTTGACCATGCCTAATACTTTCACCACGCGCTTTACTTTGTTAAGGTCGCCAAGCTCTGCCTTCAAAGTAGAAAGCATAGCAACACCTACTTGCTTGGCAGCATCATAACCTTGTTCGGTTGTTAAATCTTTTCCCACCTTTCCGGTGATGTTGCTGCCATCAGCTTTCGTGGGGCCATGGCCTGCGAGGTAAAGCAAGTTACCGGTACGCACAGCCTTTACATAGTTGCCCATGGGTTTGGAAGGAGTGTATAGTTCGATGCCGAGTTCTTTTAGTTTTTTGTCGAAGTCAATGGTTTGAGCAACGGATGCCGTAACGATTACAAACAGTGTAATTAATGAGATAAAATTTTTCATGGTGTTAAATTATTTTTTTTTGTATGCTTAGCAGGATGTTGATTATTTCTAGCGTCTCCGAAAAATCAATTTCAATCCACGCTTATTTTTTCCGGCAATGTCAAGAAACATCCTTGACTCGCGCAAGTTCCCTTGTACGTCCCACAAGTAGTAGGTGCCCAACTTCCCTTGATTATAGGATTGCGTGGTCATGGCATCCATCCAATAGTTTTCTTCTTTGAAAGTGGTTGAACTGGTTAGCGTTGTGGCCATGGGGCTTCTAGGACGAAACAGTTGTTGTCGGTCAGGAGAAAAAAAGTGTGGCCACAATGATTTGCGGAGTAATGACTCAGAGTTCCCCGCACTTAATCCATTAAAATTGACGCTGGTGAGCAATGGATTTTGGTTCTGTGCCATTGCACTTATTATGGTCATTACGCCAAAAAAAATTGTGATGCAGTATTTCATCGTTTCCTTGAATGAAGGTACAATTTTTTATTTACGGATTAAAAGTTAAAACTGGGTTCATTTCAAAATTGTTGCAGACTTATTAGTTCATTTGGGGTTAAAGCCCTACATCGTCTGCCAGTAACCCTGACCCTAAGGCTGTGGTTACTCAAATCGTCTACTCTATTTTAGCCCATCCGTAAAGTGCGTACGGGTTTTCTCTCGCTCAAACTTTTCTTTATTAAAAATCTCAGAGTCGCCTTTGGGAATAGAAAGTGATTTGAAAGAATCTCCTTTGATAGCTTTCGCCTGATAAAGTATCTGCCCTACATGATGAGGATAGTGTGCCAACTGGCGTTGGATGGCTTCCAGAGCGGACTGCCCTTCGTTGCGTATGTAAATGATGGTAGAGAGATCCTTTGGCTTTAGGCTTTCAAGCGCCTGAAAAAGACAACTCCATCCTTCCTCCCACGCAGCCATCATAGATTGCTTGTCCGAATAAGATTCTTCGAACTCTGCTTCACGGTTGCGCCAGGTTTTTTCGCCATCGCTGGTTAAAAAATCCGTCCAGCGAGAAAGCATATTGCCACTGAGATGATGAACGATTAGAGCAATGCTATTCCTGGCTTCGTTGGGCTTGCACAAAACTTCTTCGTCACTGAGTTGCACCATAGCACCCTCACCCAACCTTTTGTAGTACTTAAAAAGCTTGATGGCACTCTCTAAGAAAACAATGTCATTCTGCTGCGACATTTTCTTCCGAAGCTATTGATTTTTCATTTTTTGAAACCGGGCCTCGTGGAGATTGCGCCTCGTATTTCTTTCTCAGCTCGGCTGCCTCTTTTTTATTTTTCGAATGCAAGATGTGCTTTGGAACTTCCTTCAAATCCC
Organism: Bacteroidia bacterium; assembly: GCA_031419815.1. Taxonomy (GTDB): domain Bacteria; phylum Bacteroidota; class Bacteroidia; order Cytophagales; family Cyclobacteriaceae; genus ELB16-189. Next base: position 2,224 of record JANOLM010000357.1, on the reverse strand, counting down.
AGATTAATCCCACAGCGGCCAGTCCGCGAAGTATATAATAGGTAATATCAATCTCCCACCAGAAAAAGCCCTGGCGCGAAGCGGTCTCATAATAATGATGATTGTTGTGCCAGCCTTCGCCCATCGTAAGCAGTGCAAGTACCACGCTGTTCTTTGATTCATCACCTGTTTCATACCGTGGCTTACCAAACTTGTGCATGATGGAGTTGATTGAAAACGTGCCATGGTATAAAATCACTGTGCTCAAAAAGAATCCAATAAATAATGTGCCTAGCCCTGCTGAAGTAAACATGGTGAGAATGCTTCCTCCGTTTACAATTCCACCAAGGGCAGTAACAATGATCGCAAGGATAGTAGGGGCTACGAGATAATGTTTATTCAACCATACCAATTCAGGATACTTGGCGTAATCGCCAATCACTTTATAATCCGTTTCTTTAAAATCGGGGCCTACAATCCATCCGATATGTGAATACCAGAAGCCATAGATTTTCATAGAATGAGGATCTGAAGGCGTGTCGCTATGGCGATGATGATGACGGTGATGTGCAGCCCACCAGAGCGCGCCTTTCTGTGCGGTAGTCTGCGCCATAAATGCAATCACGAATTGAAACCAGCGGGAAGTTTTATACGACTTGTGTGCAAAGTAGCGATGATAGCCGCCCGTTACCCAAAACATGCGAAAGAAGTATAGAAAAATACACATCATCCAGTCGAAGAACGTTGCACCCGTCCATATTGCAGCTAATGGAAGCAAATGGATAAACAGGAAAGCAATCTCTTGTTTTAAGACGGGCTTTCTTCTGACTTCCGGAAGTACGGCTTGCTGTTCCATGATCTTTTTGTTGAAATAAACTGAGTTACAAAGATAACGCGATTTGATGGGAATAATTCCATATTCAAAAGATTACTCAGCGAACGAACGTTCAAAAAAGGTTTTTCAGGATAAATCCAAACCACATAGGCACATAGAACACATAGTTTTTTTGTGCCTATCTATGTGCCCTATGTTTCTATGTGGTAAAAAAATAGACAGCGGATTAGTCCACCGGATAATGAATCCCAGCTTTTTTTCGGATGATATCCAGCGTCTCCATCAGTAGCAAAGTTTTTTCAAGTGTTAGTATAGGACTTTCTGCAAGCCCTTTCTGCAAACACTCTGTCACATGCATGGCTTCGTATTCATAGCCGTTGCCGTGAGCTTTGTCAAATGGAATGACTTCTCGTGTATCAGTATTACCCGGATAAAACTCAATCGAAGTAGTGGGCCCATGAAAGCGATGTGTTAACCGAATGCGTCCTTTATCTCCGCCAATGTCAGCGCCTGTTGCGAGGTTTGATGCGAACGTTGAAAAAAGTTGCGCAATCGCTCCGTTATTATAGTTGAATTGAATGCTACATTGTTCATCTACTCCGGTGGATGCTTTGGTCATCGTAGCCTCAATAGCATCAGGTTTTCCAAGAATATCCAGTGCAAAGAAAACTGGATAGATACCAATATCGAGAAGCGAACCACCACCCAAAGCAGGATCGTAAATTCGCGGTGCGACAGGCGGTGTAGGAATAAATCCAAATTCAGCATGAACATATTTTATATTGCCAACCTTACCCTCCTGAAGTAGTTTCTTTAAAGCCAGATAATGTGGAAGAAACCTTGTCCAGAAAGCTTCCATTAGAAATGTGTTCTGTGCTTTCGCGAAATCAACCATCTCCTTTGCCTGAGCATAATTGAGAGCAAATGCTTTTTCACAGAGTACAGCTTTCTTATGTTTTAAACACAGCATCACATGTTCATGATGCAACCCATGAGGAGTGGCCACATAAATCACATCCACTTCAGGATTTTGAACCAGCGCTTCGTAACTGTTGTGTTTATATTTAGCCGGGAAATCTTTGGCAAAGGCATCGGCTTTTGACTGTTCACGTGCAGCAACGGCAATGAGTTCTGCATCTTTTACAAGCCGAAGATCAGCAGCAAATTTGCGAGCGATTTTTCCGCAGCCGAGAATGGCCCATCGTATTTTTGTTGGCATATAAGTAAGTTAAATCAAATATACTGATCGCTTATTTACTATGGCAATCTTCCTGCTTGCAAAAGAAAAGGATTAGGAATTCATTCGACTCAGCACATAATTCACTACCCTGTCGCATCGGCTGAGATGAAAATCATAAAGCTGTGATGCTCTTACACTGGAAAACTCCTCACAAACCACCATTTAAATGC
>JANOLM010000356.1:0-5596 GCA_031419815.1 Bacteroidia bacterium | reverse complement strand
TCGGAGAGGGGCTGGGGGTGAGGTGACACTGAGTTCATTGGTAGAAGGATTGAGGATGAGGTGGTCAAAGGCAAGGTTTTTAGAGATGCAGCAAAATAAAAGTAGCAAAGGGTTTTTTGGGTATGCACACATTAATTCCTCAAATTCATCTTCTGGTTTAAACTTGGCAGCTCCCCTGTTAGCAAAGTATTCAGCTTATTCAATTGTGCATCCAGCTCTTTCGATAATTCTTCGAACACCTTATAAACACCAGCAGTTGGCTTAGCATCACCTGTTTCTAAGCTTCTTCGCACAGCCGAAATACGATTGCCTAACTTAATAGGGAAGTTAAGCGGGTCTTGTCCGCTTCTGTTTTTTGTTTGATAAAGGTCCTCCTCAATAAGCGTAAGTTTACCAACCAACTCTTTAGCGGGCGTTGTTACCGCAGGATCGTTAATCGTTTTCAAACCTTCTTCAATTTGTTTGCGAATTTTTCTGATTTGTATGACAGCTTCATTTGCAGCACTTTCCTTGTCTCTGATCTTCATGGCCGCATCAAAAGTTTCCTTCAAGTCAGCTTCTGTAACACCTTTAAGGTTGGGATCAATTTTTACATTGAATGAATAGATCTGAGAATAATTTCCTGATTTTAACCGGACTTGATATTTTCCAACAGGAGCCTTTGGTCCGTTTTTGGCGTTTGCACCCCATAAAATCATACCTTCAAAAACTGTTGCCCCAGGATAACGCAAGTTCCATGAGAATGTATTGATACCTATTGCTGTAGTGGGCTTTGCGGGCTCTCGTTCCCACCTCGGAATATTGGGGTCGTTCTTATACTCTGGCTTATCTCCTTTAAAAATCCGGACTACCTTTCCTTGCGCATCAAGAATTTCAATCGTTACTGAATCTACTTTATCTTTCAAGTAATATTGAAAGGTTGCATCGTTCACTCCCCTTATGGCATCGGCAGGTTGAAATAAAATTGTACTCTCCTTCATCAGCTCTGGTGTAAGTTGGCGCAAAGGTTGAATATCATCCAATATCCAAAAACCACGACCGTGTGTGCCTAGCACCACATCGTTATCTTTCACTACTAAATCCCTGATCGGTGTGTCGGGTAAATTTAATTGGAGTGATTGCCAATTATCACCGGCATTGAACGAAACATAAGCGCCATGTTCTGTACCTAAAAATAAAAGGCCGGGTCTCATATGATCTTCGCGTATCGATCTTGAGAAATGTCCGTCTTTAATTCCAGTTACAATCTTTGTCCATGTTTTTCCAAAATCTTTAGTCCGGAAAACATAAGGCTGCCTGTCATCTACCTGATAACGAAAGGCAGCAACATACGCTGTTCCTGGAGTATGCTTTGATTCATCTATAATTGCTACAACAGAATTCTTTGGTAAATCTTTTGGGGTGATGTCTGTCCACTTCTTTCCTCCATCACGCGTAATCTGAATCTTACCATCATCTGATCCTGCCCATATTGTATTGATATCATGAAAAGATGGAGCGAGAGCAAACACGGTTCCATAGATCTCAGGACCATTCATGTCTTTGGTAATTTCACCACCCGTTACGCCAAGTGTTTCCGGATCGGCATAGGTTAAATCAGGACTAATCTTTTCCCAACTTTGTCCATCGTTGGTTGTCTTCCATACATGTTGCGAACAGGTGTACAATGTATTTGGATCCTTTGGCGAAAATACAATGGGGTACGTCCACTGCCAGCGCTCCGGCAATGAGCTGGCAGGTTCGCCTGAAAAAAATCTGGGGTACACTTGTATGTCCCGTATCTGTCCGGTAGTACGATCATAGCGTGTCAACAATGCACCTTGGCTTCCCGCATAGTAAACATCCGGATTCAATGGATGCGAGGTGATGTAACCGCTCTCGCCCCCGCCAACATCATAACCCCATTGTCCCAACACATTCATATGATCCCATCCATCACTCGGTATGGCAATGGTTGAATTATCTTGTTGTGCACCTACAACATGATAAGGCACGTGATTTGTTGTAGTAACATGATAAAGTTGAGTAGTGATATAATCCTGATCTGTCCATGATTTTCCACCATTGACAGATACAACACCTCCTCCATCATCAGATAAAATCATGCGCTGCGGATTATTTGGATCTATCCATAGATCGTGGTGATCACCATGCTTTGTCTCGATCGATTCAAATTTTGTTCCTCCATCTGTCGACTTGAAAAAATCAACATTCAAACAGTAAACAGTTTCTCTATCGAAAGGGTCGGCATAAATTCTGGAATAATAAAAAGCACGCTGGCGAAGTTTGCGTTCATCATTTGTTTTTTTCCACGTTGCCCCTGCATCATCGCTTCGGTACACGCCACCCTCGTTGGCTTCCACAATAGCCCAAAGTCTTTTGTTATCCGCAGGCGAAACCGTAATTCCTATTTTGCCAATAGGTCCTTCCGGCATACCAGGGTTCTTTGTTAACTCTGTCCAGGTCTCACCTCCGTTTTCTGATTTCCATAATTTACAATCCGGGCCACCGCCCCACATCTTCCACGTTTTGCGATAGACCTGCCAGGTAGTGGCATATAAAATTTTAGGATTCGTTCGGTCAATTATTAAATCGGCTGCACCAGCTTTAGGGCTCACATACAAAACTTTTTTCCATGTGTTGCCACCATCGATGGATTTGAATACACCACGTTCTTCATTATCACCATACGGATGGCCAAGGGCTGCCACATAAACTATATCAGGATTGGTTGGGTGAACCCTGATGCGGGAAATTGCCTGAGTCTCCTTTAGCCCTAAGTGCCTCCATGTTTTTCCACCATCAGTAGTTTTATAAACTCCATCGCCTTGTGTAATGCTGCCGCGAAGCTGTGTCTCGCCTCCTCCTATATATACAATGTCCGGATTGGTCTCGGCCACAGCCACAGCCCCAATCGATGAACTTGAAATCAGTCCATCAGTTACAGCTGCCCACTCCTGGCCTCCGTCTGTCGTTTTCCATAAGCCACCACCGGTAGCACCAAAATAATATTCATTCGGCCGTCCAGGGCTACCCGATGACCCAAGTGATCTTCCTCCTCTTAGTGGCCCGATGTTGCGCCATTTGAGTTTGTCAAAGAATTTCTGATCGTAGACAGCGGAAGGTGCAGGCTGGGTTTGCGCCTCCGCCTGAAAGAAAAGTCCGATCAAAACTGATAGAAAAAATAAGCAATTGAATTTCATAGTGAGGCAATTTAATTTGTTAAAAGGTAATGAAAAGCTTCATTAACCAAGCCAAAGATTACACGCTCAAACTTTTTTAAGGTTAAACGGTAAGTTACTTTTGACGTATCTGAAAAAGATTAAAACCATAAAGATCGTCCGTTGGGTGGTTGGCATACTGGTGCTGGCGCATCTCACAGCCTCCATCATCCTCATTTTTTTTCAGGACAGCATTATATTCCAGGGAAAGGTACTTCCCGTGAATTATATATTTACATTCCAACGAGACTCCAGTCAAGCCAAGTTGGAAGAGTATTTTATCAGGACAGAAGATGGTGAAGATTTAAATGCTTTGTTGTTTAAGACAAAGTTAAAATCCAAAGGACTAATCCTATACTTTCATGGCAATGCCGATAACTTACAGCGCTGGGGAAAATATGCAGTGGACTTCACTAAGTTAGGGTACGACATTTTAATGATGGATTATCGTGGTTATGGAAAAAGCACGGGCAAACCAACCGAACGGGATTTATACAAAGATGCGCTTACCGTTTTTCGTTGGTCAGAGGCCAACCTTAAATATGAACGATTGATTTTCTATGGAAGATCGCTTGGTTCTGCAGTAGCATCCAACCTTGCCACAGCAGTCACTCCAGACTTGCTTATTTTGGAAACACCATTTGACGAACTGAAAGGTGCAGTCTACGAACCCATCAAACCGTTTCTGTACTTCCTTCCACTGCACTCAAATTTTTCTAACAAGACTTTTCTTTCAAAAGTAAGTTGCCGAAAAGTAATCATCCATGGCACCAGGGATCAGGTAGTTCCAATATCTTCTGCCTTGCGGCTCAAACCATTGTTACAAGAAGGAGACCAGTTTGTGATCATAGAAGGTGGAAGCCATCGCAACCTCCGTGACTTTGAAAGTTTTCATAAGGCATTGGCTGAAGCCTTGAAGTAAATCCTTGAACCTTGACCTTGAGCAAATGAATCAATTGCGAAAATGCGTATTTGGATCCTTTATAGAAAATAAATTATGGGTATTTTTTAGATTTAATTATGATTATTTTTGACATCAAATCCTCACTTATGAGCGCTACAGATATTCGTCAAAAACTTCATCATTATATTGAAACCGCACAGGACAAAAAGGTAAAAGCAATTTTTGCTATGGTAGAAGAGGAAATTGAAGAGACGTATGGACATTGGCAGAACAAGACTTTTATAGCTGAATTAAACCGCAGAGAACAAGGTTACTTAAATGGAACAACAAGAACCTACACATTAGACCAAACTGTGTCCAGGGCAAAGCGAACTATCAAAAAAGTTAAAAAGAGCTAGTCGTGGGTACAATCCAAATTCTTGAAGAAGCTGACAAAGAATTTCAAGAAGCTGCAAATTGGTATGAGGATAAAAGTGAAGGTCTAGGCCTCCGATTCATTGAGGTAATTAAAATTAAATTAGAAGTCATTCAGAGGAATCCTGAGAGAAACCCAAAGCGAAAAGGAAACTTTAGGGAATCAGTTGTAAGAACATTCCCTTACGTGATTATTTATACTTTTTATAAAAAAGAAAATATAATAACCATCAATTCCATATTTCATACAAGCCTTAACCCAAGGAAAAAATACAGGAAGAACTAACTGGCGGAAGCTTTGAAGTGAGGCAAGCTAATGACTGATAATTGTATAATGAAGTCTTCAATTAGGAGGAATTCACTATTTTAACAGGATAAATCTCAGGCACAATGATTATCCTGTTGCTCACCTTCATTGGAATCTACATCACCATCTGCCTTGCTTTCTATTTTTTCCAACACCTGGCATTCTTCCGGCCCGAAAAACTTTCCACAGCTTTTGAATACAAATATCCATTTCCATTTGAGGAACTTGATTTCGATATGGAAGATGGTGGCCGCATCAACGCCATCTATTTTAAAGTCCCTAATGCACGCGGTGTGGTATTTTACCTCAAAGGAAATTCAAAAAGCATTAAAGGCTGGGGAAAATTCGCAAAGGATTTTGTTAGTAACGGCTACGATTTTTTTATGATGGATTACCGTGGCTTCGGGAAAAGTCGCGGCAAGAGAAGTCAGACGAAAGTATTCAATGATGCACAATACATTTATAAATGGCTGGCTCAAACATATCCAGAGCATAAAATAGTTTTGTATGGACGATCGTGGGGAAGCGGCATAGCAGCGCGCATTGCCTCGTGGAATAAGCCAGGAATGTTGATTTTGGACTCGCCTTATTTCAGTTTCTTCTATAATGTTAACCGATACTTATTCTTTATTCCACTCAGATGGTTGTTGAAATACGACATACGCACCGATCAATACTTAAAAGTGACCGAATGCCCGGTACATATCATGCACGGAACTAAAGACCGGCTTATTTCTTTTTCACAAAGCG
>JANOLM010000355.1:0-1745 GCA_031419815.1 Bacteroidia bacterium | reverse complement strand
ATAGTAATAAAATTCAATTCCTGCTTGCGGTAAAAAGTCCTCGAAACATTCAAAATAGTCATGTGTAAAACCTGGTCCACCATGAAGCAGCAATACCTTTATGTCCCCACTTCCTATCTTCTTAGTCCATACCTGATACTTTCCATCCACGGTAATCATCTTTACACCACCACTTTTAACTTCTTTGTATTGTGGTACTCCATTTTCATTTTTTGGCGTGTCTGAATTTGGTGTTTCCTCCTTCTGTTCACTACATCCAAGTGTCAAAAGAATCAATAGTCCAATTAAATTTTTCATATCCGTTTAGGTTTGGTGAAAACTCTATAGAAATAGCTGCAATCAACTCATTCAACCCATCCGTGCAACTGTCGGACTTTTATCATTGTAGCTAATACATCGTTCCATGTTTTTTGTTTCATCATCACTTCATTGGGGAACATACATCCGTCCCAGCAAATGTGTTTAAAGGCTTTGGTGAGTTTGCCGCTTTCATCGCGCAGCCAGAACCCTGCATCGTTGGCAATGTCAAGTTTTCCATTAGGATCAGTTGCCTGGCAGTGTCTTCCGGTTTTATCGTGCGAACCTGAGCCGAATACGGTGCCATCATTTTGTGCCACATGGAAGTCAAGCGTCCAGGGTCGAAGGGCTTTGGTTACAGTTTTAAGTCCTTCACTTAATGCTTTGCGATCGCTCCATTTAAAATCTTTCGGAAGTATCCTGTCTTCCGGACGATTGTCGCTCAATAGATATAATAAAGTGTGAGCCATGTCAGCCTGAAAGCCAATGTTGGGACGATCAACAGCTTCCAGTGTATCAACCATCGTTTTCCAACTGTGCATACCTCCCCAACATATCTCTCCTTCTGCGGCAAGTTTTTCACCATAGCCAGCGGCAACATCACATGCTTCGCGAAAAGTCTGGGCAATCAATTTTGTATTACCCACCGGATCAACAGCCCAGTTTGTTGGAGAACTAGCCGAATCAATTCTTACCACGCCATGCGGGCGAACACCTAACTCACGCAAGCGCTTTCCAAAATGACAGGCTTTGCGAACCATATCCACAAACACAGTGCGGTCTTCTTTGCTGCCCATGGCGGGGCCACCCCAAATGGGTGCAACAAGACTGCCGACATTTAGCTTTAAGTCTTTGAGCTTATCAGCCAATTTTTTAATGTCATCATCCGTATACGTTTCGAGATCAATGTGCGGACCGAATAGACCAAGGTCGACACCATCGAATTTTATTCCGTTTACTTCTGCGGCAGCGGTCATTTCAAGCAACGTGTCGAACGGAATAACAGGTTCCGAATCCGGACCTTTCCCTACAATACCAGGCCATGTGGCATTATGGAGTTTGGGATAATTATTTTCGGGCATAGCAAAATAGTTTAAAGTTTTTAGTTTACAGTTTCAGGTCTGGGTTTTCTGGGCCAAAATGTTTGAGCATCACGATGGGATCAGTGGTAGATGCATTGGTAATCTTAACACCATCACGAGCTGCCTTTTCAGTAATAAAAAATTCATCGTTGGTTAATTGTCCATAGCGGATTAGTGCGGGTGTCTCAACGTTCCATACACCCATAGTGCCGTGGCCTTGCATCATGATGATGCCATAGGCTGCACTGTCTTTGATCGTCACAGTAGTTCCCGGGAAAATGGTAAGCTCTTTGGCACTAAATGCATCTGATTTATAGCAAACCCATTTTTCAATATATCCCTCGGCTTTCATTTCAGTCAAAGACT
>JANOLM010000354.1:0-3253 GCA_031419815.1 Bacteroidia bacterium | reverse complement strand
GTTTACAACAACATGCCCATAGAAGATGGCCGAACGATCATGATTGGTTGGGTAAACAATTGGACTTATGCCAATCAAGTTCCTACATCACCGTGGCGCGGTGCCATGTCACTGCCAAGAACGCTATCATTAAAAGAAACGGAGATGGGATTGCGTCTCATTCAAACTCCGATAAAAGAGATTGAAAGTTTGCGTACTGAAATGAAGACAGACACCATTTCGCTGGAAAGCTCTGTAGAAATAGAATTGGAACTCAATGCTGATCCATCACAAGAGGAAGGCATACGACTATTTGAAAGTGAAGGGGAGGAAACCGTAATTGGTTATCGTGCGGCTGACCACATTTTATTTCTCGATCGCAGAAAATCTGGGAATGTGAATTTCAACCCCGACTTTGCCAGCATCGAAGAAGTGAGCGTGAAGCCTATGGCGGGAAAAATCAAGCTTCGCATTTTTGTGGATCAATCTATCATAGAAGTTTTTGCCAACGATGGGGAAGCAACTATCACCGACTATGTATTTCCCGAAAGCAGCAGTTACAAAATTGAAACCTATAACAAGGGTGGCGCCCCCGCACCGCTCTTCAAACTTTGGAAGTTAAAATCAGTGTGGGGAAATTGATTCGTCCATATAGTCGCTAGTTGTGGGTCATAAGTGCTTTAAAATTTTTTCCAATAAAAAAATCTTAAATTTGAGATAAAACCAAAGCTAATATGGGTACAATTGAAATGAAATCGGACTTACATAAAATCCTTGATAAAATTGAAAACGAGCAATTGCTTAGGACGATTTATGACTTTCTCAAGCAGAGTGAGAATTTGGAAGAAGGACAGATATGGAAGACATTAACCGAGGAGCAAAAAAGAGAAGTTTACTTATCATATGAGGAATCTCATGACGACAAAAATCTTATTGACTGGGAAGATGTAAAGAAGAAATTTTAATGCAAGTTTTTGTAACCCCCCAAGCCGAACGGAACTTCGATTCAATAGTAGATGACATCAATGACAAATGGGGAGAAAGGACGGCCAGACAGTTTATCAAGAAAGCGGATGAAATCTTTAAGCTTCTTAAGAATTACCCGTCAATGGGACAAATTGAAAAGGACGATATTAGAGGTTTTCAACTATCACCTCAGATAAGGATACTTTACAGAATAAGGGACGAAAAGGTTATTATCCTGGCATTTTTTGACGTCAGACAAGACCCAAAGAAAAAATTCGGTTAGCAACTACGCCCCACTGTGTGTATAAAAACATAGCGGGCGCTTTGCAGTTTTAGTTTGTTAATTTCGTTCACACACGTAAGACAGAAGGCACCAGTTCACGAAAGCCATTCCTTCCCTCGAAACTCGGGATCTATTTGGCTTTAGCTCCTAAACCCCGCTACGTTTCATACACGCACGTTGAAAGCAAGCGGCAATAATTGAACTTATGAATATTGAATTAATTATCACCGGACTTATTGCACTATTAATCGGTTTACTTGGACAAGTACTAGATAAGCCAAGATCAGCGCGTGAAAAACGAGACGTACCATTGGGACTCAGCGAATCTCAATTTAAAGTTTCCAAATTGACACTTATAATCGTTGGGATAATTTGTATTCTGTATGGTTCGTTTGGTGAATGAAAAGATTCAAAATTTTACTCAAGCCTGTAGTGGAACTCAATACTGATCCATCACAAGAGGAAGGTATCCGGCTATTTGAAAGTGAAGGGGAGGAAACCGTAATTGGTTACCGCGCGGCTGATCACATTTTATTTCTCGATCGGAGAAAATCAGGGAATGTAAATTTTAACCCCGACTTTGCCAGCATTGAAGAGGTGAGCATCATGCCTGTTAACAAAAAGATCAAGCTTCGCATTTTCGTGGATCAATCCATTATCGAAGTTTTTGCCAACGATGGCGAGGCAACCATTAGCGACTATGTATTTCCCGAAAGCAGCAGTTACAAAATTGAAACCTATAACAAGGGTGGCGCCCCCGCACCGCTCTTCAAACTTTGGAAGTTAAAATCAGTGTGGGGAAATTGATTTACCAATTCTGACCTAAACCTTCTCGCTCTTTAAGTACAAGAAATTACCCGACCGCCACACAGCTGGTCTACTGAATCCTGTCTCCACCATCATGCGCTCCAATTCATCCTGCTTGCCCTCCCACTTAGCTTGAGGCTCGGCAATAAAAATAAATCCCATCGGTTTTAAAATTCGGTGTGCTTCTCGTATGTAGTCGGCATGGTTTGTTCCCATCAATGATAGAGAAAACACTGCTACATCAACTTTATCAGTCTCCAGTGGCAAGTTGCTGATATCACAAGCTGTTACAGTATCGTCAATGGCAACATGGTCAAAGGCCAGCACTATGTTCTCTGGTATTTCTTTTCGCAACAAGTTTTCACCACATCCCAAATCTGCTACCACAAAATCTTTTCGCTTAATCAATTTCGCAATCTCTACGAATGGAATTTCCTCCCAACTCTTTCTCTTCTCAGCATAAAGCGTATGATAGTAGTACCACTCTTCCGGATGTTCTTTGAGTCGCTCATGTGTAGTTGAGGATTTACTAACACTCCACGTTCTGTTCACCTCGCTGAAATCTCCGAGTCTCCTTCCAATCTGCTCAACAATTTCAGGATGCAACGGAAACACAAGGTCTTTGCGATTGATACTAAACAGTTTTCCTTCATTCACTCTATCTCTCCATTCTTTTAAAGCCTCAAGAGACTTGGCAAATAATGTTTCCGGACTTGGAAATTTCTTGCTGGGTATTACACCATCCACGGTTGCATCAGCCAGTGTCTTCTTGTTTCGTATGAGATTCATCCGCTGCATATCCCACGACCATTCTCTGTCTGCCAATGGAATAACAACTTGTGGTATAATAATCTCAACCTCTCCAAAATTCGAACCCTGACGATATATCCTTCCTTTAAGCTGAGTATACTCTGAATCCGTCCATGGCAATGAAAGTATGATCAATCTATCGCATACCTTCTGCAATCCGTCAACACCTGTTCCAATCGGGCGGGAGCCAACCAGTATATCAATTTTACCGTGAAGGAATGACTCCTTGAATTCATCCCTTACTTCCATAGATTCTTCACCTGTAAATGTTCCAACCCGGTAACCAAGGTTAGTGAGATGCTCCACAATGGGCTTTATCATTTCGGTGGTGAAGTAGCTGTAGATCACCAAACCTTTTTTGAGGTATGGTTGGATTGCCTTCAACTTCTCATTCAATAATATTCGCTC
>JANOLM010000353.1:0-9357 GCA_031419815.1 Bacteroidia bacterium | reverse complement strand
TATTTTTAGAATGCGTGAGTATGTAAAACTGGGTGGCCATTGGTCTATTGGCACGGACAGTCACATCGGCATCAATCCATTAGAAGAGTTTCGCATGATCGACTATCGTCAGCGATTGGCAAGCAATTTCAGAAACACCTTTGAAGGCGATGCCGCGAAATATATGGTTAACGAAGAAATCGAATCAGGTCGCAAGGCAATGGGTCACACACAAAAAAATCATTTTGAAGCAGGTCAACCGTTTGATGCCATTGTTTATAATGGTCAATCTCACCTGTTAGCAGATACTTCAGAAAAGAATAGGTTGGCCACAATCGTCTTTACAGGCGATTCAAGCCGCAATCTGGGAACGATCGTCAACGGAAAGTGGGTGGTGAAAAATCAACACCATATTGCCGGAAGGAAATTGAAGGATGATTTCGCGAAAGCGATGAAGGAGTTGAAGAATAGGTAATCGGTAAGTGGTAATCGGTAAGTGGTGATCGGTAATTAGTAACTGATTACCGATTACCCTTTTTTACCGATCACATAATTTCATTGGAAATGCAAGGTGTTTTCAGGATATTTCCTTTTCCTAAACTCGACATCTATGCGAAAACCCTTCTTACTTTTCTTATGCACCCTGATGGCCTTCAGCTTCATGACGGCTGCACAAAAATCCAAATCAACAGTACCCGCCCAGTCATCAAAAGTTGAGCCGGATAAATTCAAAGGACTGAAGTGGCGCAACATTGGTCCATTCCGCGGAGGACGTGCTAATGCCATCTCGGGTATTCCGCAAGACGACAATATATATTATGTAGGTTATACTGGTGGAGGCATTGCCAAAACAGATGATGCGGGCATCACCTGGAAAAATATTTCAGATGGATTTTTTAAAGTAGGTTCCATCGGTGAGATCGCTATCTGCGAAACCGACCCAAATGTTATTTATGTGGGCACAGGCGAGCATGCTGTGCGCGGTGTAATGACTTCCTTTGGCGATGGCGTTTATAAATCCACCGATGCAGGCAAGACTTGGAAAAATATTGGCTTAGAGAAAACCAGACACATAAGTGACATTGCTATTCATCCAAACAATCCCGACATACTCTATGTAGCTGCTCAAGGCCCTGTTCATGGGGCAAGTGCAGATCGTGGTGTTTACAAATCAATAGATGGAGGCACTACATGGAAAAAAACTTTATATGTAGATGAAAACACAGGAGTTAGCAGTCTCAGTATGGACATGACCAACCCTCGCATTTTATATGCAGCCACCTGGCAGCACAGACGTTATCCCTGGAAAGTAGAAAGCGGTGGCCCTGGCAGCACGATCTGGAAATCAACTGATGCTGGCGAGACGTGGAATAAAATCATAGAAGGACTTCCAAAAGAAATGGGAAAAATTGGTGTATCCGTTTCTCGTGCTAATCCGAATCGTGTGTATGCAATTATAGAAGCAGAAAAATCTAAAGCTGGTCTATATCGTTCGGATGATAGCGGAAAGAAGTGGACGCTATTATCAAGCGACAATACAATTACAGCGAGGTCATGGTATTATATGGAAGTGTTTTCAGATCCTATCAATGCTGATGTTGTGTATGTATTAAATGCACCTATGACGCGTTCCATCGATGGAGGAAAAACATTTTCTTCTTTGCGCGTTGGTCATGGCGATACACATGATTTGTGGATCAATCCAAAAAATACAATGAACATGGCGTTGGCCGATGATGGAGGTGGTGAAATCACATTTAATACAGGCCGATCATGGTCACCTCTAAATAATCAGGGAACTGCGCAATTCTATCGCGTCAATGTTGATAATCGTTTTCCATATTGGGTATATGGTGGTCAGCAGGATAATTCATCGGTTGCTACACCAAGCCGGAATGGAAGCTATGGCATTACCGATAAAGACTGGATCAACGGCCCCGGTTGTGAGAGTGCCTGGGTTGCGTTCAACGATCCGAACAATCCGGAATTATTATACGGTGGTTGCTATCAGGGAATCATTGATGTGCTGGACACACGCACGGGTGAAAGCAAAGACCTTCAGGAATACCCGTCAACTAATTTGGGCTTCAAACCAAAAGAAATGAAGTATCGCTTCAATTGGAATGCCCCATTGATCAATTCACCGCACGATTCAAAAGTGATGTACCATGCCGGGAATGTATTGTTTAAAACAACAAATGGTGGTATGAGTTGGGATGTTGTAAGCCCCGACCTTACGCGCAACGATAGCACAAAACAAGAAACCAGTGGAGGCCCGATTACCAACGAAGGTGCAGGTGGAGAAAATTATAACACCATTTATTACGTAATCGAATCTGTTTTAGAAAAAGGAGTGATCTATACGGGAAGTGATTGTGGTTTAGTACATCTTACTAATGATGGCGGAAAGACCTGGAGTAACGTAACACCAGCGGGTTTGCCTGAAAGTATGATTCACTCCATAGAAGTATCGCCACACGATAAAGCAACTGTCTATATTTCTGCATCGCGCTACAAATTCAATGACTTTTCTAACATGACGTACAAGTCTATTGACTATGGTAAGACCTGGGCTAAAATTGGTAACGGTGTTGAAGTAGATGATTTCATAAAAGTCATTCGCGAAGATAAAAAAGTGAAAGGCTTGCTTTACGCTGGGGCGGAAAGAGGGTTTTACATTTCGTATAACGGAGGCATAAGTTTTATTAAACTACAGTTGAACTTGCCAATTGTTCCGGTTACTGATTTGATTATTAAAGACAATGATCTTGTGGCGTCAACGGCCGGTCGTTCATTCTGGATATTGGACGATCTTGGTGCCTTGCAACAATCAAAAGGTGAGTTTGGTGATGCCACCGTAAAACTCTTTCAACCTAAGCCAACGTATCGCTTATCTTCTGTTACTATTCCTGAATACTTTGGCGACATACCCGGACTTGGACGCAATCCTCCAAATGGTGTGGCGCTCGATTATTACCTGAAGGAAAAGGCAGACACCGTAAAGGTGACTTTAGAAATTATGGATGCCACGGGAAAAGTAATTCGAAAATACACGAATAAAAAAGATGAGAGTTTTAAACCGTATCCGGGTGGGCCTTCCGCACCTCAGACCATTCCTGGCGAAATGGGATTAAACCGATTTGCGTGGGACTTTAGAACGGAATCTTTAAGTGGTGTGCAAGGCGTATTTGTTATGGGCGATTATAGCGGTCATCGCGTAGCGCCAGGTAAGTACAAAGCCCGTATCTCACATAAAGGCCAAACGTCAGAAACTGATCTCGAAATCATTCCGGATCCCAAAGTGAATGCAAGCGCAGCAGAATGGGCTGCGCAGCAAGAGTTCCTAAAACAATCAGGCGAACAGTTTGAAGAGCTGCACAAGTCGGTAAACAGAATGCGCCAGGTGAAAAAACAAATTGAGACTTATAACGAATCGCTCAAAGACAATGCTGATATGAAAGACATTGTAAACAGTGGTAAAGAACTGATCAAGAAAATTGATAAGTGGGAAAGTAACTTGATCGAACCCCGAAGTAAAAATTTTCAGGATGTGATCAATTTTCCGAATAAACTCAACTCTGAGTTTTTGCAATTGCGCGGAGTGGCAGATACACATGACCCTCGCCTGACCAAAGGTGTACAAGACCGGGCGCGTGATGTGCAGGCAGACTGGAACACGTACAAGCAGCAAATGACCGATATCGAGAAGAAAGATATTGCTAGCTATAACCAAATGTTTAAAGACAAGAATGTACCAGCGTTGATTACAGAGAAGAAAGAGACTGTTATCAACAACTAACTGGTTGAGGTTTACCTAAAAGGAAAGACCCGGAAGCTACCTTCCGGGTCTTTTTTTATTGCCATAAGGATTGCTGGCTTGTAGAAATGATTTAATCGGTTTTTAAATCGCGGGCTTTTATTCTGATTACTTTTCCATTTCTGGAAATAACCAATTCACCATCTTCTTTTTTTGTACGATCAATAAGGCGTTTGATGGCAAGCTTTACTCCTTCCGTTATTTTAGCAACCAATTGATCTTCATCAGTGCTCATATGCTTCATTGATCTTTTCCCAAAGATCGGGATTATAAATTGAACTAACCAACGAAGACTTCCCCCTTGCCAGCATGAAGGGAATCTCGTGCGAATTGTTGTACATCATCCAACTATTTACAAGCTCTTTGTAAATAGTAAAAAAATTATTTAATCCACGTGCGTATCTGCGTTCTATCACAGTGGATGGAATGTTGTGCCCACCTTTTTCTACTCTGGCTTTTACTCTGGCTTTGGCGAGATCCACAGACTCCAACCAAAAAAAGATCAACACCACAGTATACCCCAGTTTCTTTGCCTGTGCGATCACGCGAACATAATTGCGTGAGGCAAGAGTTGTTTCAAAACCAAAATCATTTCTTCCTTTCACGCGCAATCTCATCGGCATTCACGAACTCCTTGCAGTTTAGCATTTCGGGTAACACCGTGTAAGAGGTGGTGGTTTTTCCTGCTCCATTGCAACCCGCTATAATGTAAAGGTTTGGCATTACACGCAAATTAATTAAATCGATTAAAAACTTGATCTAACAAGTGCTTTACTTTCCCGCATAAATAATTCCCCTTTCTCCCTACAAATTTTTTCCGTAATTCTGATTTCCTAAACCCACGTAGTCATGAGATTCATTCTGCTTTCTGCATTATTGATTGCTGCTTTCACTTCAGAAGCTCAAAAGAAAACTGTTCCAGCTACCAGCGCGATCACCTACGACCAATCACTTTATGGCGGAATACGCTGGCGTGAAGTTGGTCCGTTTCGAGGCGGGCGATCGGGCACGGTAACGGGTGTTCCCGGAAATCAAAACCTCTATTACTTTGGTGCTGTCGGTGGAGGGGTTTGGAAAACAGATGATGCCGGCCAAACCTGGTCAAACATTACTGACAATTATTTTGGAGGAACCGTTGGTGCCGTTGCTGTTGCAGAAAGCGATCCTAACGTCATCTACGTTGGTGAAGGTGAACAGACATTGCGCAACAATGTTTCCTCGGGCTGGGGTGTATGGAAATCAACCGATGCTGGTTCATCATGGAAGCACATTGGCTTAGCAGACTCCCGACATATTTCTCGCATTCGCATTCATCCAAAAAATCCGGATGTCGTATATGTAGCGGTCATGGGAAATTTATGGAAACCCAATGAAATGCGCGGTGTATATCGGAGCATGGACGGAGGCATTACCTGGAAAAAGATTTTGTACATAAATGAAACAGCTGGTGCTGGTGACCTTATTCTTGATCCCAATAATCCAAGAATTATCTATGCCACCACCTGGAACATGAAACGCAATGGCTATCGCATGGACAGTGGTGGTCCTGATTCTAAAATTTGGAAAAGTATTGATAGTGGTGAAACGTGGGAAAACCTTTCTGACAAACAGGGCATGCCCAAAGGCACGAATGGAATTATTGGAATTACAGTCTCACCTAAAAATTCAAATCGCGTGTGGGCCATCATTGAAAACACCGAAGCACCTGGCGTGTACCGTTCTGATGATGCTGGAAAAACGTGGACAAGGATAAATCAAGATCGTGCGCTCTTGCAACGAGCCTGGTATTATTGTCGCATTTATGCTGATACGCAAAATGAAGATAAAGTATGGGTCATGAATGTTAGCTACGGTGTGTCGAAAGATGGCGGAAAAACATTTGAACTAAAAAATGCTTTGCATGGCGATCATCACGACTTGTGGATTGACCCTAACAACAATCTGCGCATGGCCATTGCCGATGATGGCGGAGGGCAAGTGTCAAACGATGGAGGGCAAAATTGGTCTACCTATCACAATCAACCTACCGCACAGTTTTACAGGGTTAGTACTGACAATTCCTTTCCCTACAACATACTTGGCGCTCAACAAGACAACACGAGCGTGCGTATTCCACACCGCACAAATGGAAATTCAATTACAAAAGAAGATTGGGAGGCACTGTCAATAGGGGAAAGCGCTCACCTTGCACCTGATCCTGTTAATCCAAAAATTATTTATGGCAGCGATTACAAAGGCTATATGAGCATGCAAAATCTGGAGAACGGACAAGAGCGCAGTACCAACGTTTGGCCCGATCTGCCTGCAGGCTCTGGCGTGGAAGTAATGAAGTATCGCTTCAACTGGAACTATCCGTTGGTGTTCAGCAAACATGAAACTAAGAAATTATTTGCCGGCTCAAACTATTTACATGCAACTACTAATGGCGGACAAAGTTGGGAAGTAATTAGTCCAGACTTAACAAGAGGTGAACCCGAAACGATTAAAACTTCCGGTGGCTCCATTACACAGGATAATACTGGTGCCGAATATTATGCGAATATTTTTGTCATCACAGAGTCGCCCTACACAAAAGATGAAATCTGGACGGGCTCTGACGATGGTCTCTTACACGTAACTTCAGATGGCGGCAAAAGTTGGAAAAACGTAACACCACCGATGTCACCTAAATACAATATGATGAACAGCATTGAGGTAAATCCCTTTGTAAAGGGAGGAGCCTATGTAGTAGCGACTTCATACAAGTTTGGCGACTACACACCTTACATCTACAAGACATTAGATTTTGGTAAAACCTGGAATGTAATTACCAACGGCATTCCCAAAGAAGAATTTGTGAGAGTAGTACGAGCTGATCCTAAACGGCAAGGCTTATTATACGCAGGAACAGAAAAGGGAATGTGGGTTTCTTTTGATGATGGAGCGAACTGGAATAAGTTTCAATTGAATCTCCCGCCCGTACCCATAGCTGATCTTGCCGTGAAGAATGACAACCTCATCGCTGCCACCCACGGAAGAAGTTTTTGGATGATTGATGATGTGACCCCGCTTCACCAACTGACGAAAGATATCGCAACCAAAGATATTTTACTTTATAAGCCAATGCCAAGCTACAGAATGCCGGGCGGTGGAGGAGGGAGAGAACCTAACCGCAAATTGGAAGGACAGAATCATCCTGGTGGTGTGCTGGTCCATTTTTTTATCAAGAACGTTGATGAAAAAACAGAAGTGAAATTGGATTTCCTTGAGTCAGATGGGGATGTGATTAAATCATATAGTAATAAAGCCAAAGAAAAGGCAGATCAATTGACAGTAAAGGCCGGTGGTGGGCGATTTGTGTGGGATATGCGTTACGCTGGATATAAAACATTTCCCGGATTGGTATTTTATGGTTCCCCTAACCTTGGGCCAAAGGCTGTGCCTGGTAAATACAAAGTTCGCATTACGGTAAGCCAGCCTGCCGGGCAGGGACAAGTAACAGAACAGGAATTTGAGATTGTAAAAGATCCCCGAATTGAAACTACCTCGGAGGAGTTTGCTGCGCAATTTGATTTTCTAATGAAAGTGCGTGACAAGGTAAGTGAAGCCAATCAGGGTGTGATCGACATTCGCAAGACTAAAGACGATCTGACATATCTAAAAAACAAGATAGGTACAGACCTGAAATACAAAGATGTTGCAGAAGCCATTAAAAAATTCGAGGATGAATTAACTGTAATTGAAAACAATATCCATCAGACTAAAAACAAAAGCGTGCAAGACCCTTTGAACTATGGTATCAAAATAAACAATCGTCTTGCGCACCTTATGGTGGAAGAGGCAGCCGGTGATTTTCCGCCCACTAGACAAGCAGAAGAGGTACGAAGTATTCTTACCAAACTGGTAGATGAGGAATTGCTAAAATTAAGGTCAACTATTTCAAATAATTTGGGTGTGATTAACAAGATGGCTAAGGAGAAAGGCGTAGAGATAGTTTTTTAGAATACCAAAACAAATACAATTGTATTAGGCTATTCATGGTGAAGCTTCGTATTCAGTAATGAATGGAATTTTACCCTGCATATCGAAGAATTGTTTCCTTAACTTTAACTCTCTAATTTCATCATGCTCAACCGAAGACAATTTATGGCAACTACTAGCGCACTGGGAACAGGCTTGGCACTGAACTCCCTTGAAAGTTTGGCAACACCATTTGTTACCCAAAGTCCGGCAGCAAATTTTTCGTTATTGATGCTGGCTACCAACTGGGGCTTTGGCGGAAGTTGGGATGATTTTGCTGTAAAAGTCAAAGCATCTGGTTATGATGGTGTGGAAGTTTGGTTTCCAGGGGAAGAAAAAAGTCGAACAGAATTTCTCTCAGCAATGGCAAAACATAGTTTGCCTTTCGGATTTGTGCTGGGAGGATCGGATAAAGACTCTGTAAAACATCTTGAACAGTTCAAAGAGAGTTTGAATGCAGCCGTCAAGACAAAACCATTGTATGTCAATTGTCATTCTGGTAAAGATTTTTTCAACTACGATCAGAACAAAAAATTTATAGACTTCAGCTCTCAGGTTGGCAAAGACACCGGTGTTCCTATTTATCACGAAACACATCGAGGGCGAATATTATATTCAGCTCCCATCGCAAAAAATTATATCGAAACTATTCCTGGCCTGCGCCTGACCTTAGATATTTCGCATTGGTGCAATGTGCATGAATCATTGTTGATCGATCAAGAAAAAAGCATTGCATTGGCATTAAGTCGCACAGATCATATTCACGCGCGCATTGGCCATGCCGAAGGGCCGCAGGTGAATGACCCTCGTGCACCCGAATGGGACAGTGCCGTGAAAGCGCATTTCGCGTGGTGGGATAAAGTTGTAGAGCAAAAAAGAAAAGAGGGGCAACGCATGACAATATTAACAGAGTTTGGACCTGTAGATTACATGCCTGCATTGCCCTACACGCGACAGCCAGTGGCCGATCAATGGCAAATAAATGCCTACATGATGGACGTGTTGAGGAGGCGGTATGGCAAATAAATTACGGGTGAGGTGTGAGGTAAATCAATAGATGATTCCTCAAAAATCAATTTACCTTGATCAACTCCACTTCAAAAATCAATGTAGAATAAGGAAGGATTTGCGGACCTTTACCACGCTCGCCATAGGCCAGGTTGTCGGGTATAAATAATATCCACTTATCACCTTCGTGCATCAATTGCAGTGCCTCTGTCCAGCCGGAGATCACTTGGGTTACGCCAAACGTAGCTGGTGAGCCACGCTCAACAGAACTATCAAATACGGTTCCATCCAGAAGTTTACCAGTATAGTGTACCGTGGCTTTATCAATGGCCGCTGGAGTCTTTCCCTTGCCAGTTGTGATTACTTTATATTGTAGGCCACTGGCAGTAGTTATTACACCTTCCTTCGTTTTATTTTCAGAAAGAAAACGCTGCCCTTCCGCGCGAAGCTTGGTTGATTTCAGTTCGGCCGCTTCCTGCATATATTGCTGTACAATGCTTGAGCACTCCTGTTGCTGCAAGAGCAGTGGTTCATTCTTAAAAACATCTTTTATA
>JANOLM010000352.1:0-3961 GCA_031419815.1 Bacteroidia bacterium | reverse complement strand
CTGACCTGTCCGTGTTTTTCGGTTCTGCCAAGTCTTGGCCTAGAACAATGGAAAGGCCGAAGATGGCTAACAAGCAGTAGCTAACTACCCTGTAAAGCAGACCATGAGTGCATGACCGTTGAGTACTAAATCCCGCAAAAGGGCTCCGAATAACCATTTCGTTGCAAAACTACAAAAACGATTATGATTTCGTTGGAAAAAAACAACATAAGGTGATAAGCTGTCTATCGGCTTTGAATAGCTGAAGCCAAAGCCTTTGCCAAGAGTGCAGCACCCACGCAACTCAATACTGGAAACAGCGGGCAAGCAACCCGACACATTGGACTCGGTTGCCCCACCCGCAATCATTGTGTAAACTTGAGGTAGAATTAATCATTATAAACTGTCAACTTTTTTCAGGACGAGTCACTTCAAGAATAAGAAATTTGGTTTGAGATGAAAAACAAAAAGTTTTATCTTCGCAAGTATGTTTGGTATCGGTAGAGTATGATGTTTTCAAAAACCGCCACTGGTTATAGCCAGACGTTAGAGCCAAAAGCAAACGATATGGGATTCCTGAAGATCATCATTACTTGTCCTTCGTCAGCTTATGCTTGTTACCTCCACTATGGCGCAAGTGTCCGCTTGTTCTTAAACAATTCCAGCGTCTCGCTGAGGCAGGATTTTGCAAGGAATAAGATTTGACTTCGGCTATTCGTTGATTTTTCTAAAAAAATCAGAAACAGCTAATACCAATAACTTTGTTCCGGACTCAAACTGAATGCTTGCCAGCTTATCTTTTCCCGCAATTTTAACAAAGTTCACTTTTCCTTTGCCATGGTTCAGGTGGAAGAGAAAATTGCCTGCTTTAAGTTTACCAATTTCTTCTTCCGTAAATGAGTCGCGAACATAGTCGGGAAGTGGTGAAATTTTTGGCAAGTGATGTTCCTTGGCTTTGGTTTCTTCTTCCGGGGCTGTATGATCGGAAGATGTCGGGCTGGAGGTTATGTTTGTATCTGTAACTTGTGGAAATCCAATGCCTAGGCGATGTAGTAATGGGTGTTTCTCCTTTTTGTTTGCAACTGCCTTCTTTAAAGCTTCAGTCAAAATTTCAATTGCTTTTTGAACAGTATCTATCCTCAATGATTCATCATATTCCACCAGGTCAAGGTCATTTGCATCAAACTTCACGAATGTTTTCATGTCTTTAACCAGCGTAACAGGAAGATCAAGGGAGTGCCGAACAGCAAGTCCATAAAGTGCATTTGAATTATTGGCGCTTAGGTCGCAGATGGTGATCTCGCTGTCAATGATATCTTTTACAACAGCCAGGGAATCATCAGGTGGCGTAAGGTCGGATCGTGTTGGCCAATAGCCGGCTGCACGGCAAGCCGGGATTATGATATAATCATACACTCTATTAAAGTGCCCTTGCGGATACCCACTCGGTTCGCCCGGAGGCATGATAATGAAACATTTGTTTTCCATATTGTGTGTTTTATCGATTGTTTGATGACGATGACGCGTTTCTGGAATTGAATTTAGTAAAGTAATAGTTACAGATGAAGCCTCACCTACTATTTAATAAGCTTATTTATCACAACTAATGTAAGCTTCCGCATTCACTTCACCTTCATTGCCTGCTTGCAAGCGAATGAAGGGCAGCAAGTGTGGCAATCGCCATTCCCAACTAGTGTTAAGTTAATTGTAATTTGACGGTTAACTTTTGCGGAGGCTATCTGATTTTACAGTGACTTTTACGATTAACTATTAACATTTCACGGTTAACTTAACACTAGCGCAAGGGTACGCTTGTGCCTAAGTAATTTCCAGCGTAACGCTGGGTAGCGAGGAAGGAAAAATTAGAGTGATTGCATCGAGTGAATCGTTATGCAAATTATTCCGCTGGTAGGTTTACCAAACAATATATTTTCTATCTTTCTTCAAACTTGAAGCCATGTCAGTTGTGAAAGAAGAAAAAAGTAGTCTGTGGTCCGTCATCACCGCTTCATCGGTAGGCACACTTATAGAATGGTATGATTTCTATATTTTTGGAAGCCTGGCACTAATCCTTTCAGAGCAATTTTTCCCC
This sequence comes from Bacteroidia bacterium, assembly GCA_031419815.1. Taxonomy (GTDB): domain Bacteria; phylum Bacteroidota; class Bacteroidia; order Cytophagales; family Cyclobacteriaceae; genus ELB16-189. The sequence continues at coordinate 1,890 of JANOLM010000352.1, read as the reverse complement.
AAGACTAATCCAACAGCAGCATTCCTTTCAACGCTGGCAACATTTGCAGCAGGCTTTGTTGTAAGGCCTTTTGGTGCTCTGGTCTTTGGAAGATTAGGCGACATCGTGGGTAGGAAATATACTTTTCTGGTCACGCTTATTTTAATGGGAGGTTCCACATTTGCGATAGGGCTCATTCCAAGTTATGAATCGATTGGAATATTCGCGCCCATACTGGTTTTATTACTTCGGTTATTACAAGGCCTTGCCCTTGGCGGGGAATACGGTGGAGCCGCTACCTATGTTGCCGAATACGCGCCAGTAGGTAAGCGTGGATTTTATACCAGCTTTATTCAAACCACCGCCACACTTGGTTTGTTTGTTTCACTCGGTGTAATTCTGTTGGTTCGTCAATCAATAGGAGTGGAGGCATTTGCAAGTTGGGGATGGCGGATTCCATTTTTACTTTCAGCCATTCTGGTGGGCGTATCCATTTACATCCGGCTTCGTATGAAGGAGTCTCCGTTGTTTACAAAAATCAAAGCGGAAGGAACTCTTTCTAAAAATCCAATCAAAGAAAGTTTTGGAAAGAAAGAGAATCTGATGCTGGTGTTGCTCGCTCTTTTTGGTGCCACTGCCGGCCAGGGTGTTGTGTGGTACACGGGGCAGTTTTATGCCATGACTTTCATTGAAAAAACGTGTGGTGTTGAGTTTGTGCAAACACGGAATATCATGGCGATTGCACTGTTGATTGGAACACCATTCTTTATCGTCTTTGGTGCGTGGTCAGACCGTATCGGAAGAAAGTACATTATGATGACCGGACTTCTATTAGCTGTTTTGCTTTATTTTCCTATTTACAAGCAAATGTATGCGTTGACGGATGTGACTACGAAAACAGAACTCACATCAGAAAAAAACATTCTCAGATCAACCTCTATCAACGAAGCAGGTGATACAGTCAAAACAATTATTGTAAAGAAAGTCTTCACAGATCAAACCACTCAATCTGAAATTACCAAAATGGTTTATAAAAGGAGTGGAGATAACGGAGCTTTAAAACCAGAGGTGAAAAGGGAAATCTCTTTAGATGGTATGAATGGGATATTCATGATTGGCCTGGTAGCATTTCAGGTACTATTAGTAACGATGGTCTATGGCCCGATTGCCGCTTTTCTTGTCGAACTTTTTCCCACACGAATACGATACACATCCATGTCGTTGCCGTATCACATTGGCAATGGCATATTCGGTGGACTTACGCCTTTCATAGCAACACTATTGTACGAATACAGTAGAACAGAAAGTAATCCTTCGGGTGATCCCTTTGCCGGACTTTGGTATCCGATTGTTGTTGCTGCCGTAACATTTGTGATTGGAATGATATTTCTTGATAATAAAAGGAAGGCAGAGGTGATGTGATGAATGAAATCAAATTAAATGGAATGTTTATTACCTTTTCTGTTAGATAGTCGGAACTTTGATATGTTTGGATTGCACGCACCCTGAGGGCTATGCCCCCATTTGTTGTTATCAGGAATTAGGTATGTGATTCTACTCAAAGAAAACTTGGTGTCTTAGTGCCTTTGTGGCAATTATTTTTTTTGCCACGAAGTCACTAAGAAATTGCAAAAGCAAACTGAAATGAACAAAAACTGGAACCGAAGGGAATTTTTACAAAAGACCAGTGCTGCCACGTTCGCAGCGCTGGCGGCAGGAATGCCCACGTCAATGTTAAGTTCATGTACGGCACCAAAGATTAATGCCAAGGCCGATACCGTAATCCTCCTATGGATGGCGGGCGGCATGGCACACACCGATACGTTCGATCCAAAAAAATATACTCCTTATACAAAGGGAATGCAATCAAACAGTGTGCTCAGCACTTTTAAATCTGTTCCAACGGCATTG
>JANOLM010000351.1:0-2778 GCA_031419815.1 Bacteroidia bacterium | reverse complement strand
ATTGGGCACCCGATCTTTTGCGCCTGAGCAGGCAATTGGACAAGCAATAGATTTTCATAATGCCATTGGCGGCAAACGCAAACAAGAACGCTTGCACTATCTGAAAAAATACTGGTGCGATGCTGTTACCAAAAATCCAAGGGTTAAACTTCACATTTCGCTAAAGCCCGAATACTCTTGTGCCCTCGGCACGTTTAGCATTGATGGGATGGATGTAGGCGATACTGCTTCCAAGCTTATGAGCGATTATCAAATCCATGTCGTTTCTATCAAGTGGGAGAATGTAAATGCTGTGAGGGTAACACCACATGTTTATACAACCACCAAAGACCTGGATCGGTTTATTGATGCCGTGGGAAAGATTGCTGCGTCTTAATTTTTTAGCCACTGATTCACAGATTAAAATCTATGAATCAGTGACACCTATCTATCTCTAAAACTAATTTCAATGAGAAGAATTCTATCTCTTACAGCTTTCACAATTTTTCTTGCCCATATTTCTTTTAGTCAATCCAAAATTTTTTCCATCGAGGGCTTGCAACAATCTGTCGAAGTCATTCGCGACAGTTATGGGATCAACCATATCTACGCCCAAAACGAACACGATCTTTTTTTCACGCAAGGGTATTGTGCTGCCAAAGACAGGCTCTTTCAATTTGAAATCTGGAGAAGACAAGCTACCGGAACAGTTGCCGAAATACTCGGGCCAAAAGAATTAAAACGCGATATCGGTACGCGACTTTTTAAGTTCAGAGGAAACATGCAACAAGAACTCAACCATTATCATCCGCATGGCGAATTGATCATTCAGTCGTATGTAGATGGCGTAAATGCTTACATCGAAGAAACTAAAAAAGACCTCAAACAACTTCCATTGGAATTTAAACTGTTGGGCATCGTACCCGAAAAATGGACGACTGCTGTTGTTATCTCTCGTCATCAAGGCCTCTTAGGAAACCTGACCACCGAAATTGAAATCAGCAGGGCCGTGGCAACGCTTGGAGCTGAAAGAGTAAAAGACCTTATTGATTTTGAGCCGGGCGTTCCGGATCTCACCATCGATCCTGTTATAAATCAACTGCTTCTTTTTGATAATGTGATCGAACTCTATGAAGCATATCGTAAACCAATTGTTTTTTCTCCAAAAGATTTAGTGGCCAGCGCTAATCCAAACCGGAACGAATATCAACAACTTGCCTACCAGGATGAGGAAGCTAGAAATGATTTCATGGATAAGGAAAAATTTAACATCGGTAGCAATAACTGGATTGTAGATGGCGAACACTCTCAAAGTAAGTTTCCATTATTAGCCAACGATCCACATCGGGCTATTACTGCCCCTTCTCTCCGTTACATGGTTCACTTAAGTGCTCCCGGCTGGAATGTTATAGGTGGGGGTGAACCGGAAATCCCGGGTATTTCAATTGGCCACAACGATCATGCTGCCTGGGGTCTCACCATTTTTGGAATTGATGCAGAAGACCTTTATGTGTATGAACTCAATCCGCAAAACCAAAATCAATATCTCTATCAGGCAAAGTGGGAAGATATGCGCATTATAAAAGATACTATTCGCGTGAAAGGAACACCCGATGTTTTTGTAGAACACAAATACACACGGCATGGCCCCGTTACTTTTGCGGATCCAAAAAACAATAAAGCCTATGCCGTTCGTTGTGGATGGCTTGAACCCGGTGGCGCTCCTTACCTCGCAAGCTTGCGCATAAACCAGGCCTCTACCTGGGAAGAGTTTCGCGCAGCCTGTAGCTACAGTCACATACCGGCTGAAAATATGATTTGGGCTGATCGCAACGGAAATATTGGCTGGCAAGCAGTGGGTATTGCTCCCATTCGTAAAAACTGGAGTGGCCTTGTTGCTGTGCCTGGCGATGGCCGTTATGAATGGTCAGGCTATCTTCCTGTTCAATCTTTACCAAATATTTTCAATCCCGAAAAAGGATATTGGGCAACAGCAAATGAAAACCTTGTGTCTGAAAATTATCAACATCGAAATGCAGTTGGTTGGGAATGGGCTGATAGCTTTCGCGCAGACCGTGTTAATGAAGTATTGGGCTCAGGAAAAAAACATTCATTGGCTGACATGATGCGGCTGCAGTTTGATTACGTTTCTATCCCGGCAAGGACGTTAGTTCCATTTTTAAAAGAATTAAAATCGCCTGATTCAAAAATTGAGACTGCACGTACTATGCTATTGAACTGGAATTTTACATTGGATAAAAATTCTGTCGAAGCTGCCATTTATGCTGCCTGGGAGAAGCGGCTCTATGAAAACATGTTGACGTTACTTGTGCCCGAGAATGCCCGAAAGCAAATACGCACATTAGAATTGACTAAAACCATTTCATGGATAACAACACCAAGGCCCGAATTTGGCGTCAACCCGGTTGCGGGAAGAGACCAATTTTTAATGATGAGCTTAAAGCAAGCGGTTGACGATCTCACACTGAAACTTGGTGCAGACATGAAAAAATGGAACTACGGCCAGAGCAACTATCATCACGTGCTGATCAAGCATCCACTTAGCAATGCAGTGGATGAAGCCACCCGCAAAAAATTAGAATCAGGCCCTCTACCTCGGGGTGGCAATGGCTCAACACCTGGGATGACCACCAATAGTGAAAATCAACTAGCAGGTGCTTCGTTCCGAATGGTTGTAGACACAAAGGACTGGGACAGGACAATGTTCACCAACACACCCGGCCAAAGCGGTGACCCCGATAGTCCATTTTACAAAAATTTGTTTGAGCTATGGGCAAA
>JANOLM010000350.1:0-9239 GCA_031419815.1 Bacteroidia bacterium | reverse complement strand
GATGCAAACCACATCCACTTCGGGTCTGTTAATAGCTGCTTCCATATCGGTAGTAGAGAAGGCAACATTGTAATCAACCGCAAATTTCTTCGCGCTTTCTTCCTTACGGGAATAGATGGTGACAATCTTGTCTTTACTTCTGTATCCTTGAAGGGAGTCTGCATAAAAGCGTCCGATGAAACCCGAACCGAGCATGGCAATTTTCATATCAGTTAATAGTTAATTGAAAAAACTTAAATGTTATACGTTAATAGCGGCTTCGTCTTAATTTCCTTTTAACGGATAACGATTAACTATTAACTTCTGCTTTCTTCTCTTTAAAAAACAAAACAAAATAAATTAGCACGGCAACGGCAACAAAGGCTGGCACAAACCAGATTTCTTTCCATTGATGAACACCGTCAGTTGTGTAATAATCCGTTGCAAACCCAGAAAACCATGTGCCAATAAACATTCCTACACCATATGTTGCAAACGTGAACAATCCTTGGGCTGCATTCTTGATTTTCTCGCCTGCTTTTTTCTCGGTATACATATATCCGGTTACAAAAAAGAAATCATAACAAATTCCGTGAAGGATTATGCCAGCATATAACATCCAAAGATTGGCATCAATATTCCCAAAGGCAAAAAAAACATAACGAAGTATCCAGGCGGTCATGCCGAGCAGCAACATTTTTTTTACCCCAATGCTGTTAAATAGAAAGGGAATGGCAAGAATGAAGATGGCTTCTGACACCTGACCAAGGATCATTTTGCCTGCGGCATTGTTCATTCCTACTTCGTTCAGAAAAAGATTGGCAAATCCATAATAAAACGAAAGTGGAATGCAGACAAGAATAGCAGCAATAAAGAAGATCAGATAGGGTTTGTCTTTGAATAAAATAAATGCATCTGCACCTATCGCACTTGACGCACTCGCATCTGCTGATTTGCCCTTTGGCGGTGTGTTGGGTAAAATAAAACTAAACAGTCCGAGAGCCACAGAAGCTATCGCTGCCATTTGAAAGGTGAATGCGGTTTTTTCAATACCAAGTTTGCCAATCATAATACCTGCCACAATCCATCCCAATGTTCCAAATACCCGAATCCAGGGAAACTGTTTTCCAGGATCAGTCATTTGCTGAAAAGCGATACTGTTAGATAAAGCGATTGTGGGCATGTAAAGCAGCGAGTAAAAGACAATCACCCAATAAAAAGCGGTGTTGTCAATAATTTGTGTGGCAAAATAAAGTAGCAGGCCGCCCACGATATGCAAGACGCCCATGATGCGCTGTGCAGCAAAGAACCGATCCGCTACAAGGCCAATGAAGAAGGGCGAAATCATAGTGGCAATCGCCAATGCACTGTATGCCGCTCCGATCTGCACACCAGATGCATGAAGGAACTCTGACATATACGTTCCCATGGTAACATACCATGATCCCCAGATGAAATATTCCAGGAGCATCATTAAGGAAAGTTTTGTAAAGACGTTTGGTTTCATAAGTTTCTGCTCAATCGGTGGAGAAAGATAACAGGATGAACTGCCGGTATGAAACCTCTTGTATAAAAAAATTAACCCAGTTGGTGGTCATCCCAAGAACATGGGTTTCGATAGTCATCTGACTTTTACTCCTTTTGCCATCCGGTCTCCTTCAAAGGAGGGATCATTCAACTTTTTTAATGACCAGCATAGTTAAGAAGTGTGAAGACAATTATGATGTTTTAAGCCACTGTTAGATGCATGTTGAAACATAACATTTTTTTGCGCTCGTCTTGATTCTATACCAGGATTTCTAGCAAAAAAATCTATTTGTCTGAATATTAGAATATTATAAATAAGCAGGGCTTGCTTGGGTACTTTATATGCGAGATAAAGTTGTCCACAAAGAAGTGATTGATTTATAACCATCTAAGTGTATGATTATCAAATTAATAAGCCCTAATATTCCGGTAATGTGGATAAGTGGTGTTTTTTGTGGAATACTATTTTAGCAGTTTTTTGACTTTTATAAGTGCCTGAATTTTAGGTCTTTTTGAGAATTTTTGCAGATGCACTAACTTCGTTCTTGGGATAATCGTTTTCAGGTCATGGTAAGAAAAATATTTCTTTTTAGTGCCCTTCTTATATTGGCTCACTTTTGCAAAGGCCAAAAGGCCGAGCTGGTGAAGCTAGAGAAGCTTCAAAGTGAGATTTCTAAGCCTTCTGAACAGATACTTGTCTTTAATTTCTGGGCTACCTGGTGTGCCCCTTGCGTAAAAGAATTGCCCTTATTCGAAAAGCTGAATCAAAATGATAAGGAAGTGAAAGTTACGTTGGTGAGCATGGATATTGACCTAGACCCCAACCCGGAAAAAGTCTATAAGTTTATAGAGAGAAAAAAAATTCAATCCAGGGTAATCATTCTAGATGCTGTAGATCCCAACTCCTGGATTAATAAAATAGATAAAAATTGGTCAGGGGCATTACCCGCAACATTAATAATCAATACTAAAACCGGGGAGCGTAGGTTTGTAAATAATGCGCTGAAAGAAGGTGACCTGGAGAAGTTGGTTGCAGAAGTGAAGTCATAATAAATCTAAACAAATGTCGTTAAGTTCATCTCGTGAAAACTTCTGCCTTCCGGGAAGAGATAAATTTAAAACCAAACTATCTTATGAAGCTTATATATTCTCTATCCTTAGTTTGCCTTGCTTTACTTTTTGCTGGGAGCCCCGTGAAAAAAGGTTATGAAGTAGGTGACACAGCCATTGATTTTAAACTGAAAAATGTTGATGGTAAAATGATTTCACTGGCTGATTACAAAGAGGCAAAAGGATATATTGTTATTTTTGATTGCAACACGTGTCCCTATTCTAAAGCATATAATGACAGAATCGTTGCACTCAGCAAAAAGTATTCAAAAGATTTTCCGCTTATAGCTATCAATTCCAATTCTTCTGAAGAATCGTCAGGTGATTCATTTGAGGATATGGTGAAGTATGCCAAAAAAAACGGATATAATTTCCCATACCTTATTGATGAAACCCAAGAAATTGCCAGAGCGTATGGAGCCACCAATACACCTCACGTTTTCATTTTAAACAAAACTAAAAGTGATTTGAAGGTTGCCTACATCGGCACTATTGATGATAATGCCCGCAATGCTTCTTCTGTTACCAAGCGCTTTGTAGAAGATGCCGTGGATGCTTTGCTGGCAGGCAAGCCCATCACCACTTCCAAAACAAAAGCAATAGGTTGTGGTATTAAATGGAAGGATGCTTAATAGGACTTAGGCATTAAAGGTGGCAAAGTTACATCTACCAAATGCGTAAAAATCCTAATGTCTATACTTTTGAATTGGTCATCTTTAAAATTTCTTCTAGCAGTTCTCTTGAATTACTAAGTCGGGGAACTTTATTCTGTCCACCCAATTTGCCCATCTTCTTCATCCAGTTGTAAAACGTACCTTCCGCTACACTGTGGATTTTGGGCGCGATAAGAGCCATGTTATGCATGCGCTTTGCATCATAATCCGAGTTTATTTTTCTCAGCGTATCGTCTAGAATAGTTGCAAACTCTTCCAGACTATGTGGTTCTTTTTTAAATTCTATAATCCATTCGTGACCTCCACGTTTAGATTTCTCAAGATAAACCGGGCCGGCCGTAAAATTATTAATAACTGCGCCCGTCAATTCACAGGCTTGTGAAATTGCGGCTTCCGCATTTTCAATGATCACTTCTTCTCCAAAGGCGTTGATAAAATGTTTAGTCCTTCCTGAAATTTTAATGCGGTGCGGTGAAATGCTAGTGAACTTTACCGTATCCCCAATGTTGTATCGCCAGAGCCCTGCATTGGTGGTAATTATCATCGCATAATTTTTACCAATTTCTACTTCACTTAGATTGATTACATGCGGATATTCTTTCCCTAATTCTTCAACCGCCATGAACTCATAATAAACACCATAATCAAGCATTAGCAAAAGATCCTCAGAATCTTTTCTGTCCTGTATCCCAAAAAAACCCTCGCTCGCATTGTAAGTTTCCCAATAGCGCATTTGATTTCCTGGGGCTAATGATTTAAAGAGATTTCGGTAGGGACCAAATGCAACCGCGCCATGAAAAAAAACTTCAAGATTTGGCCACACTTCCAGGATGCTGCTTTTCTTCTCCAGTTCCATAATGCGCTGGAGCAGGAGTACTGTCCATGTGGGCACACCGGAAATATGACGCACGTCTACTTTTGAAGTCTCAAAGGCAAGCTTGTCAATTTTCTCTTCCCAGTTGGTCATCAGCGCTACTTCCAGACTTGGTGTTCGAATAAACTGTGCCCATGGCGGAAGGTTTTTCATTAACACGGCCGAGACATCTCCATAGAAGGAAGTTGAGGTTGGGTCATATTCATTAACCTGGTGGCTGCCACCAACACCTAACCCCTTACCGGAAAAAATTTGGGTATCCGGATAATTATTGACATAAATAGAAAGTAAATCTTTGCCTCCTTTAAAGTGACAGTCTTCTAGAGCCTCGGTTGAGACTGGAATAAACTTACTGCGTGCATTAGTGGTGCCCGATGATTTGGCAAACCATTTTATTTCCGATGGCCACAGAATATTTTGTTCACCCCGCATCTGCCGCTCGATGTACGGAAAAAGTTGCTCGTAGGTATGAACCGGAACCCGGTCTTTAAAATCATCATAATTGATCAGGTCATCGAAGCCATACCGTTCGCCAAATTCAGTTGATTGGGCAGTATTCAAAAGTCTTTTGAGCACTTCATCTTGTACCTCAAGCGGATATTTCATGAAAAGCTCTATCTGGTGGATACGCTTTTTCATTACCCAGGTAAGAATGGAATTTAAGATTTGCATAATAGAAGAACCCCAAAAGTAACCTTAGCTAGGTCATTCGCAAAACGAAATACTAATTCTGAGCTTAGTTATCAAGTGATTCTTCCACTCTGGGTTTCCTCAACTGGAAGTTTTGGCCAAGGTAAACTTTACGCACCAACGGATCGTTGGCAAGTTCCTCGGAAGAGCCAGCTTTAAAAAGTTTTCCTTCTACCATCAGATAGGCTCGATCGGTGATAGAAAGCGTTTCATCCACATTATGATCAGTTATGAGAATGCCAATGTTTTTCTTTTTTAAACGAGAAATAATTCCTTGAATTTCTTCTACAGCAATCGGGTCTACACCGGCAAAGGGCTCATCCAACAACACAAAACTTGGATCAACTGCCAGTGCGCGGGCAATTTCTGTTCTCCTTCGCTCGCCACCGGATAACAGCATGCCCAAATTTTTGCGCACGTGCGTAAGACTAAACTCTTCCAGCAATTTCTCCACTTTCTCTTTGCGGTCTTTCTTGCTTATGTCGCGCATTTCTAATGGAGCGAGAATATTTTCTTCAACTGTAAGCTTGCGAAACACTGATGCCTCCTGAGCCAGATAGCCGATGCCACGCTTGGCGCGCTGATACATGGGTAGATCGGTTATATTTTGATCATCTAAAAAAATTTCACCTCCATTCGGTTTTATCAAACCTACAATCATATAAAAGCTGGTTGTTTTGCCTGCTCCATTTGGACCCAGCAATCCAACAATCTCTCCTTGCTCAACGTATACGGAAACGTCATTCACTACCGTACGCTTTTTGTATTTCTTGATCAGGTGGTTGGCGCGCAAAATCATAATTCAAATTTGATGTCTTTAATTCTTAATTGAAGCGAAGTGTTGCCATTGAAGATATTCTCTTCTAACGTAAAGGCCATTCTAAAACGATCACCTTCGGCAATGCGCTGATAATGCTCCATCATATCGAAGCCAACAGCATTAAAGACGGTATCATTATTTTCCTGGGCAGCTAGAAATCGGAGGTGTTTATCTTTAAAGCTAGTGAGGGAGTTCAATACATAAACATTTTTAGTTTCAAATATCGGCTTAGCGTTTTCGGGGCCAAAAGGTCCCATCTGTTTTAAAATTGAATTGAACTTGGGTGTGAGGGAATCAAAGCTAATAGGAAGATCGATTTCAATTACGGGTGTTAGCATTTCTTCTGTTAATGTGGAAGCAACAATTTTTTCAAAGCGCTCTCGGAAGGCCTGCAGGTTCGAGGGATCCATCGTTAATCCTGCGGCATACTTATGACCTCCAAATTTCTCAAGCAGGTCGCTACATTGCGTAATGGCCGCGTAAAGATCAAAGTCTTTAACACTGCGGGCAGAGCCCGTAATTTTGTCGTTGGATTCGGTGAGGATCACGGTTGGTCTGTAATATTTCTCTACACACCGAGCAGCAACTATGCCAATTACTCCTTTGTGCCATGTATTTTTAAAAAGAACAGTGGATTTCGCATTACGAAGTGTTTCATCACCTTCAATCATGGCAATGGCTTCTTCGGTAATATTGGTGTCAAACTCTTTTCGCAGATCGTTTTTAATGTTCACTTTTTCAGCAAATGCGTTGGCGTCCTCCTCTGTTTTTGAAATTAATAGTTCAACTGCGCCCTTTGCATGTGCCACACGTCCCGCTGCATTTATGCGCGGGCCAAGGGTGAACACAACACCGGAAACATCAAGATCATTTTTGATGGCGGCAATATCTTTTAGGGCTTTTAATCCCGGTAACGGATTTTGATTGAGCTTTTGAAGGCCGAAGTAAGTAAGTATCCTGTTTTCTCCATTTACCGGAACAATATCAGAAGCAATGCTTACAGCTACCAGATCAATATATTTATAAATATCTTCTTCTGTTTTGTATTTACGGGCGAAGGCCTGCAGTAATTTGAAGCCAATACCGCAACCACTTAATTCTTTAAACGGATAGTCGCAGTCTTCACGTTTGGGATCGAGCACGGCCACAGCGTTTGGAATACTTTCACCAGGCATGTGATGATCACAAATAATAAAGTCAATGCCTTTGTGATTGGCAAGCTTAACCATGTCAGAAGCTTTCACACCAAGATCAAGGGCAACAATTAATGAGAATCCATTTTGCTCTGCCCAGATGATGCCAGCTTCCGAAACCCCATACCCTTCACTGTTGCGGTCGGGAATATAAAAGTCGCAGTTGGAATAAAAACTTTTGAGATAACTGTAAACGAGTGAAACAGAAGTGGTGCCGTCTACATCGTAATCGCCATAGATTAAAATTTTTTCCGTTTTATCAATTGCTTTTTTTAATCTCTCCACAGCCTGGTGCATGTCCTTCATAAGAAAAGGATCATGAAGCTGATCGAGAGATGGCCGAAAGAATTTTTTAGCAGATTCAAAATCCGAAATGCCCCTTTGCAAAAGAATGATTGATAAATAAGAATTGATATTGATGAGTTTACTGAGTGCATCAACATCACAGGAAGCGGGAATATTTTTATAAATCCAGCGCTTGCTCATTGATTTATTCAAAGATGATTGCCCCGTTCTTTCCGGGCACTCCATCCGTTCCATTTTTTCCGTGGGTACCATGCTTTCCATCTTGCGCTGTAGTTCCTGTTACTAATATGCCGGGAAGACCTGGTGAACCTCCTTCTCCGCCTAAGCCACCAAGGCCTCCATAAACACGCACCATTAATTTTTTGCCAAGTTCATTTCTCAAATCCGGGCAAGACTTACACCGAAGCGTAAGATTACCAGAATTTCCACCATTTCCACCTGGGGCACCATTTCCACCGCTGCCTCCATTTCCTCCATTACAAAGTCGAGTGCCCGCACTACCACCACCACCATCTCCTCCTTTGCCACCATCTTCGCCATTTCCACCAGCAAGGTCAATAGAAAGATTTCCATTAAAGACTATTTCATCCGTGTACAAGAATAAGTTATTACCATTGATGCCGTCACTTCCACGCGCACCGTTTCTACCATTTGTTCCATTGCTACAGGGGCCATCAACGCTGTATCCATTTCCTCCATCTTTTCCTTTCCGTCCATTCTCACCACGCCCAATGATCTTGCAGCCTTTTCCCACTATCAATTTTTTGCAATGGATATAATTATCATCCTTTACGTAATTCAATTTGATAGAAGATGAATCTCTCATGATGATGGTGTCGGCAACCAGGATATCAGACTCAGAAAAGTCGTATGTAGTATTGGATTCAATAACCAAAGAAGTATACCGTATCTGAGCCGTGACGGACGTGAGTAACGAAGTGAGGAAAAAAACAGTTAATAACAAGTGGATCATGCTGTAAAAGTAAGAATAGGAAAGCGATCTTCTATCCACCAGGCGATTGATCGATTTTGAATTATAAAATGAAAAAAGCAGCACCTTAGCACTGCTTTCAATTCAAGGTCATTGTAAAAATCTAGTTAGAAGTTTTTTCTGTTTTTTCGGCAGTTACTCCCTCTAGTACATCCTTTATTTCAACTCGCATGCCGTCCTTGTACGGTACAATCCATGCGTCTTTGACGCCCATGTCGCGCATGTATTTCTTAAACGTATCTGCTTCCCAATAATCGCGAAAAATGCCAATCGTTATTTTTTGTGGTTCATTTTTGTCTTTATCACCAGCCTCACCTCCAAAGTTTGGATTGTTGTCAAAGTACTTAGAGAGGTCTTTGTTCTTGAATGCACCTACCTGTACTTTAAACACTACCCCTTTTGAAAAATCCATAGGATTAACAGGAGGGGATTCCTTTAAAAGGGCGAGTTCCGCTTTTGTGGAGGTAAGCTCAGACCGCATGCGCGAAATCTGATCTTCAAGCTCAGTGATTTTTGCATCCTTATCGCTGATCGAGGATTGCAACTGTTGGTTTTGTGCTGTCAACGTGCCAACGCTGTTATCGGCAGTTTGCTTTTCTTCTGTGAACTGCTTCAGGTTGGCAGGGTTCTTGGCAAATTCTTTGGCCTTCTTTTTCCATTCCTTTTTTTCCTTCTTGGAAAGCTGGGCGAAAACTTGGGAGCCGGAAAAAATCAACGCCAGGCAGAGGAACAATACTCTAGTTTTCATTTCTATTGGGGTTTAATCTGAGTTAAAAGTAAGAAATAAATTTATTTATACCTCATGAGGGGCGCAATTCAAATTGACGCGATCTAGTAGTTGTCTTAGGCTAAAGCCCCTTCACTATTTGTTGTTAACCCCGCACTTAAGTGCGGGGTTATTCAAATCCTCTCCCATTGGACTTTAGTCCAAGGTGACAATTATATATAACCCCCTATTTTCCTGCTGATTATTAAGCCATTGCGAATATCAATTCATTTTCATGGATATTTAGTTGCCTTATTTTTCTTTGAATATGTTTTACTTGATTGAGCCTGATTTTATTCAGGTACTCAA
>JANOLM010000349.1:0-13195 GCA_031419815.1 Bacteroidia bacterium | reverse complement strand
CCGTGGAGAAGTGGCGATTGAATTTATTGAAACCTGGAAGGCGGCTAAAATCCCCAACGTGGATATCCTGCGCGCCATGACTATCAATGGATATAAATGCAGCGAAACGGAGACTACCCGCGGACCGATTCAAGTTGGTTTAGCGGCCGACCTCATTGCCGTTGAAGGCAATCCTCTCGAACAGATTGATGCGTTGCGCAAGGTTAAGTTTGTGCTGAAGGATGGCGGGGTCTTCAAGCGCGATGGTGTTATGACGCCAGAAAAATTTATGCATGGTGGACCGGTGAATGGATGGAATATTAGATAATGGGCACCTCTAAAAACTAATAATGGAACGCAGATAATTATGATGATCCCGATAGCTATCGGGAATGATTTTATCAGCGAAAATCAGCTTAATCAGTGTTACCTGCCTGCCGGTAGGCAAGTCAGCGTTCTATTTGTATTCCATTTGTGGGGCTTTTAGAGATGCCCTAATGGTAAATTCAACCTTGACGCATCCTGTGTTCTTCACCAACGATAATCACCACGCCACCTTTGTCGGTGAGGAGCAACGATAAAGCCGTTGGCTATTTTTTTAAGGCAATGGGGAAATCGACTCCATTGATTCATCAACCTGCCCATCCCTCTCTATCTAAACTTCTATACTGAATAGCTTCTGCCAAATGTTCAATCTTAATTTCAGGAGAGCAAGTCAAATCTGCGATGGTACGCGACACTTTTAAAATGCGGTCGTAGGCGCGGGCCGAAAGCCCTAAGCGTTCCATGGCTGTCTTCAAAAGCGTGCGGCCTGCATCGGTGATCACACATAGATCTTTCACCATATTGGAAGGCATCATGGCATTGCAATAAATTTCTTTTTGACCTTTAAATCGTTCGGTTTGTATATCCCGTGCCTTCACTACTCGCTCACGTATTTCTGCGCTCGTCTCCGATTTTCGGGTAGACGTCATCTGATCAAAACTTACCGGCACTACCTCCACGTGCAAATCAATTCTATCCAGCAGCGGGCCACTCACTTTGCTAAGGTAGCGTTGCACAATGCCTGGCCCACACACACATTCTTTTTCAGGATGATTGTAGTATCCACATGGGCAAGGATTCATACTAGCCACCAACATAAAATTTGCCGGGTATTCTATTGAAGCTTTGGCTCTTGAAATTGTAACTCTTCTTTCCTCCATGGGCTGTCGCATAACTTCTAAAACAGTTCGCTTAAATTCAGGAAGTTCATCCAAAAACAAGACTCCGTTGTGCGATAGAGAAATTTCTCCGGGTTGCGGATTACCTCCTCCTCCAACTAAGGCAACATCCGAAATAGTATGATGCGGATTTCTAAAAGGCCTTGTGGTGAGTAGTGTTGAATCCGCTCCTATACGTCCCGCGACAGAATGTATTTTAGTTGTCTCCAGTGCCTCATTAAGTGTTAGGGGCGGTAGAATAGAAGGTAAACGTTTTGCCAGCATAGTCTTACCTGCTCCTGGCGGGCCTATCATGATCACATTGTGTCCACCAGCCGCGGCAATTTCTAATGCGCGCTTGATGTTTTCCTGACCTTGAACATCTTTGAAATCCGTATCATAGCTATTGAGTTTGCTCTGAAAGACCTCGCGGGTATCAATTCGCACGGGTTCAATGACTTTCTTTCCTTCAAAGAAATCAATGGCATCTTGTAAAGTTTCTACGCCAATCACCTCAAGATTATTGACAATGGCTGCTTCGCGCACGTTGGATTTGGGCAGAACAAAACCTTTGAATTCTGCTTTGCGCGCCTGAATAGCGATTGGCAAAACCCCTTTGATGGGGCGAAGGGTTCCATCCAATGCCAACTCCCCCATGATTACATATTTCTCAAGATTTTCTGTGAGCATCTGGCCTGAGGCTGAAAGAATGCACAGCGCTATGGGAAGATCATAGGCCGAACCTTCCTTGCGTAGGTCTGCAGGAGCAAGATTAACCACCACTTTGTTTCGGGGCATGAAATAACCAAGACTCTTCAGAGAAGACTCAACACGATGTTCGCTTTCTTTTACAGCATTATCAGGAAGCCCACTCATGTGGAAGTGTTTGCCTTGCGTGACATTCACTTCAACAGTAATAGTTTTTGCATCTACACCATGAACTGCACTACCGAAAGTTTTGGAGACCATGTTATAAAATTACGATAAAGTAGATTCTACAGGATTCTAAATTCAAAGTTCAAGATTCAAAATTGCCCTTCGTTCAAATTCTAAACTTTGAATTTTAAATCCCAAATCCCAAATCTTTAAGTGACCTGCTTCTCAATAAGCAAGATTAAGATATGAATGATCTTGATGTGAACTTCTTGTATGCGATCGGCAAAGCCCTGGTGTGCAACACGGATTTCAACATCGGCAAATGACGCAAGTTTACCTCCGTCTTTTCCGGAAAGGATAATGACTTTCATGCCCTTGTCTTTTGCAGCTTGAGCAGCGCGAACCACATTCGCTGAGTTACCACTGGTACTTATCCCTAAAAGAATATCACCCTTATTACCTAGTGCTTCCACGTATCGTGAGAAAACAAATTCGAACCCAAAGTCATTGCTTACACATGAAATGTGACTAGGATCAGAAATACAAATGGCGGGCAATGCTTTTCTGTTCTCGCGGTAGCGGCCAGTAAGCTCTTCAGCAAAGTGCATGGCATCACAATGTGAGCCACCATTGCCACAGGAAATTACTTTTCCGCCTGATTGAATGGAAGAAGCAATTAACTTTGCAGCTGACTCAATATTTTCTGCATTGGTTTTATCGCTAAGAAAAGTATGAAGAAGTTGAGCCGCTTCGTTCAGTTCATGATCAATGATTGAACGAAAATCCATCTTATTTTGGTGCTTGTGCAGGTGTGGCTGGTTTTCCTTTTGATGCTTCCTGGAAATCGTAGACTTTTGCCTTCAAAACATTATTTTCGTGGCGCGCCTCTTCTTCTTTTACTTTAGATGCTTTTGTCAGCCTCCACGACCAGATAAAATCTATAACAATCAAAATCACGCCTAGAAATGCACCGTATTTGAACCAGGATATATACTGAACAATGTCAAAGAGCAAACCAGTATTGGCATCAATCATAAGTGTAAAAATGAAACTGATCAGATGATATGCCGCAAAAATTGAGAAGAAAATTATCCTGTTCTTAGTCATGTGTTTATTTTCAATTAGACAAACTTAGGATTTTTAAGTTAATCCAAAAATGAAATTGGTGCTAAAACCTTGCATGAAACAGATTGAAGCGCTAACCTGTGGGACTTTATACTCACTCATTCCTAGTCGATAGACTCATTTATCGGTTTTCTGAATACTGCTCAACTTCTGGTAAAGGCCATCATTTCGCGATAATTGATCGTGTGTGCCCCTCTCTACAATTTCGCCATTTTTAATGACCAAAATTTCATCGGCATGTTGGATCGTGCTCAGCCGATGTGCTATAACAATGGATGTCCTGTTTTTCATCAGGTTGAACAAAGCTTCTTGCACCAGCTTTTCTGATTCAGAATCAAGTGCTGAGGTGGCCTCATCTAAAATAAGAATGGGAGGATTTTTTAAAACAGCCCTGGCAATACTGAGACGTTGACGTTGACCACCGGATAGTTTAGAACCACGCTCTCCTATAAATGTTTGATAGCCTCGCTCTGTTTGGGTAATGAAATCATGTGCATTGGCGATCTTGGCCGCATGGATAACAGCAGCTTCACTCACATTTGGCATTCCAAAAGCAATGTTATTAAAAATAGTGTCGTTGAAAAGAATAGACTCCTGGGTTACCACTCCCATTTGTTTCCGAAGCGATTCTATTTCATAATTCCCTATCGACTTTCCATCGATACACACTTCTCCTTCTGTAGGATCATAAAACCTGGGTATCAAATCTGCAAGGGTTGACTTACCTCCACCCGAAGTGCCCACCAGCGCAATAGTTTTTCCTTTTAAAATGGTGAGATTAATATTTTTTAATACTAATTCAGTTTCATAAGCAAAGCTTACATTTCTAAACTCGATACTATTTTCAAAACCTTTTAGCACAATTGCATCTGGCTTATTCTGGATGGCTGATTGGGTATCAATGATTTGGAAAATCCGTTTCGCTGAAGCAGATCCCTTTTGCAAAGAGGTTATACCATTGGAAAAACTTTTGGCAGGCTGCAGGATCATAGAGAACAATGCCAGGAAAGTCAAGAATACTTCTGGTGTTAAAGAAGAGTCTTCACTCAGTACCATGTTACCACCAAAGAAAATAACTCCGGCAATAATTGTCACTCCTAAAATCTCAGATACCGGTGAAGCCATTTCGTTTTTATAGGAAAGAGACTTGTTGAACTTGCGATAATTCATACTTTCGTCTTCCATCTTCCTAAGAATAAAATTGCGGGCATTGAATGCCTTTATCACGCGCATACCACTAAACGTTTCATCTAAAATATTGACAATGCGACCAAGCGACTCCTGACTTTCCAGGGCTTCACGTTTCAAACGTTTAATTATTTCGGCCAATGCACCTCCTGTAACTGGTAAAACAATAAGAGTAAACAAAGTGAGTTGGGGGGAAAGAATGAATAACCCAATAAAATATCCGATGATCGTGATGGGTTCTTTCAGCACCGCTTTCAGGCTACCCATAACGGCAGCCTCCACTTCCTGCACATCGTTGGTGAAGCGTGAGATCAAGTCACCTTTGCGTTCATTATTGAAATACCCAATGTGCAGAAGGGAAACTTTCCTAAAAAAATCCATACGTATGTTTTTCACCAGATCAACTCTGATCTTGGTAGCCATCACGCGTTCCATGTAACGAAATATATTTGCCAGAAAAACACAGGCTACAATCAACGCACATACAAACAGCAAAGCATTTAACTTGCCATGATCGTTGACAATTTGAAGGAAGTAATGATAGAAAGCATCCTTTACATAACCTGATGAAAAACTAAATTCGGGTATTTCAGGAACCACCAATTCTTTTGTCGTGTCAAACAAAATACTGAGCATCGGTATCACCAGTAAAATGTTGAAAACCCCAAAAATGACGCCCAGCACCGAGTAGATAAAAAACTGAGTTAGCTTAGGAACAATATTTTGAGCATAGGAAAGAACGCGGAGAAAACTCTTCATGAACAGCTTAAAAATTAAAATTCGTACAAGCGCTGTGCGATATTAAGTCGCAAAGCTAAAGAAGTTATAGATGTGTTGTTGTTATAAAAAGAATCAGGGCTTTCGCTCTTACGCAACGTTTGTTTGAAATCAATAAACAAATTATGTTTCACCATATACGAGGTCGTAAAGTCGAGGAAAATTATTTTATTCTCCATGCCCTGCAAAATCTTATTTCCGAAATCTTGTTGACGTGTGATGTAACTTTTATTCACATCACCACCCCAGTTTTCATTAGCTCCATCGCGGCCAGATTTGATATAAATTGATTTTACAATGATGTTAAGTCTGGGAAGTGGTTGATATCTTACAATAGCAGCCATCTCATAGAAATTAGCTCCCAAAGGGTGCGCCAATGGCTGTAGGTAATTTGTATAACTGGTAAATTGTGTAGCATGAGAGTAGGTGTAAGGCCTTACCACATTTCCTTCAATTTGAAGATCCAGATTACTAATTCCGGCAACATCAATGTATTTAAAGCCTACCTGTGCAGCAAATTTATTCGCCCACCATCCATTGCCGGCTTTCACATTATCAAGCAAAAATTCATCGACAACAAACTGACCATAAAACGACAAATATTTTACAGCATTCCATTTAAAATCCATTCCCAGAATCACGTTGTCCGAACTACCATTTTGCTGTTCAATGGCACGATAGAAAATTACGGGGTTTAAATAATTTAATTCGAAGCCTCCATTAATGGTACTTCCACCAAACACCACCGACTCAAACATTCCTATATTCAGTTTCTTGCCAACATTTAAACTAAGGTGGTGGAAAGCCACAAACTTAGTAGGATAGGGATTGCTTATGCTTCCTCCTCCAGCCGGGCTTTTGTTTTCAGCCGTCAGGCGGTTAAGTTGAAACAGGTAATTCAATTTCCACACCTTTACATTCGCCCGCAGATATTCAACAGGTGGGGAGTAATCGGAAAAAATCAACGAGCGATATCCATTTCCCACAAACATCCGGTCGTGTCCAAACTGCATGTAGATGTGCTTGGTAATGTTAAAATCGATGTAAGCTCTCGCTTGAAAATAGTCAACTCCATTATTTTTAAAATTTTTCCAAAAACCTTCGTGGGGAATAACCGGATATTTTGATAGGCCATCCTGGACATAAGAAGGAAGAATGGATTGGTTCTCGCCAATGTAGGTGTAGAACCCAACTTTTCGATCAACCATTCCCCGAATTTCAAGACCCCTGGTATTGATAAAAAGCTTTTCATCGCTACGGGAATCTTTACCCATCCCTGCATAAAGAACAGGGTTAACATGAAGATCAAATTCAGGTTTATCAACAACCAGAAAGTCGGATTTTTTCTTGTACAGGTGTTTTAGAAACGGCTTCTCGCTCTGGCTACTCTGAGCCAAGCTCCACTCCCAACTATCATTTCGCAAGTAATCATAATTGAATCGATCGCTGCGAGAAATAAAAATCTGATCGCGTTTTTGCAACGAATCTATAAAGCCTACAATAGCCGATCTCTTATACTGTTTTAAAGAAGTAAAAAGCTCTGGAGCTATGCGGCCAGCTTTTATTTCGTAACGATCTATCCAATGATAGTAATCTTCATTTAGTGGGGCATTGGTACTTTGCGAAAACCCAGGAATTGAGTTTAGTAAAACCAATAGAAAAGGAACAAAATGGCTATTTCTGCATTTTTTCCATCCTATCATTTCGTTTAGCAATATCATTGAGTAGTATATATTTCACAAAGGTCAGAAATAACGATTAAAATTCGGCCAAAATACCTGTTCTCAAAGAATTTCTAAATCCTGCCCTTGCAAATTGTGCCCAGTTCCTTATTTTTGCAGTCCTTTAAGATAAAAGATATGAAGAAAGGTATTCACCCAGAGTATAAAGAAGTGGTTTTCTGGGACACTTCCAGCGATTTTAAGTTTTTGACCAAGTCTACTACGTTCTCTAAGGAGACTGTAAAATGGACTGATGGCAAGGATTACCCTGTTATCAAAGTGGAAGTAAGCTCTGCTTCTCATCCGTTTTTCACTGGTAAGAAGATGTTCCTGGACACAGCAGGACGCGTGGAGAAATTCCAGAAGAAATATAAAAAGAAAGATTCAGACATTTAAAGACATTTGTTCTAAGTGGTTTTAAGAAGGTCTTCGGTTTCGGAGACCTTTTTTAATTGCCCTCACCCATCTTAAAACCTCCAGATTAAGATTGTAGAGATGCTTCAATTGTATTAAATCCAAAATTATAAGTAACTCCATCTTGCAATATTGACCACTGAAAGTACAACCATAATCAAAAAACAAAAAAACCTGATGTAACTTTACAGGATGAATATTATTCTCTTTGACGATCCTACTATTCGTGTTGACCTTCTTCCGCTTACGTTTACGCGTCCTGTCGCCAGCATACGGATTGGTATATTAACCATTGCAGAGAAGTGGGCGAAGTACTTAAGTAACTCGCCTTCTTTTTCAACGGAAGAATATTTGTCAAAGAAATTTCCCTGCAACCTAACTGCCGATAATTATTGGATCAACGGTGCCGTTTGCCCTGATGCTCAACTCGTCAAGGCCATTACTTCTCTGAAACCCCATGAAGAACTAGTAAAAGATTCGCGTGTGATTGCACTGCGCACACCCGAAGATGAAATTCCGGAAGTGATTTCAGGAACGGTAAGAGAATATTCTGAGAACCTCACCATCATAGACCATGTTTGGAAAATCTTTCAACTAAACGGAGCGCAAATCAGGGAAGATTTTAAACTCGTTACAAAAAACAGAAAATCAGCGGGCATTAACGACAAGCATACACGAACCTATTCTGAAGAAAATATTTTTGTAGAAGAAGGTGCATCCATCAGAGCGGCAGTGTTGAATGCCGAAAACGGCCCGATCTACATTGGTAAGAACACTCACATTCATGAAGGCGCTTTGATACGTGGATCATTTGCCTTGTGTGAAGGATCGCATGTGAACATGGGTGCCAAAGTAAGGGGTGACACAACGGTTGGGCCTTTTTCAAAAATTGGTGGTGAGGTCAGTAATACCGTTCTATTCGGATACAGCAATAAAGCTCATGATGGCTTTCTTGGTAATTCTGTTATTGGAGAGTGGTGCAACTTGGGGGCTGACACCAATACATCCAACCTGAAAAATAACTACGAGCCTATTAAAATCTGGAACTATGCCAAAGGCGGATTCAAAGATACGGGCCTGATGTTTTGCGGCCTGATCATGGGCGACCACAGCAAGTGCGGTATCAACATGATGTTTAATACTGGCACTGTGGTGGGTGTAAGTGCAAATATTTTTGGAGATGGATATCCGCGCACTTTCATTCCGTCTTTTGCGTGGGGTGGCGCTTCGGGTTTTGCTACCTTCCAGTTGAACAAAGCCCTGGAGACAGCAACCAAAGCGATGGAAAGAAGAAATCTTTTAGTGGACGAATCCGATAAAGAAATTCTAAAACATATATTTGAACAGTCGTCAAAACAGAGGGCTTGGGAAACCAAATAATCTACACACATGAAGTTTTCTACCATCCCAGGACTTACAGAAGTTAAAGCGATGCTGATTGATTCAGTCAAATCGAATCACATTGCACATGCCCAGTTATTTTTAGGGAAAGAAGGAGCGCTTAACTTGCCGCTGGCGCTCGCGTATACCACCTATCTTCATTGTCAAAATAAAGGAGAAACGGATTCTTGCGGCACGTGTGCAGCTTGCGTAAAAAGTTTAAAATTTATTCACCCGGATACCAATTTCGTTTTTCCACTTAGCAATATCAAAGGTGATAAAGACGAAGAGCGCTTCAAAGCGGAAATGCTGAAGAGCTGGAGACAGTTTCTAATTGAACAGCCCTTCGGCCATTTAGATGACTGGACTAATTTCTATGGTGGTGAAGACAAGCAAGCCATTATCTCGCGTGAAGGGAGCCGGGAAATCATTCGTTCGCTTTCACTGAAACCCTTTGAGAGCAAGTTTAAAGTGATGTTGATCTGGCAACCCGAATACATGCACCCTTCGGCCGCCAACGGTATTTTAAAAATCCTGGAAGAACCACCTCCCAATACCTTCTTCTTTCTGATAACAAACTTAGCAGAAAGACTTTTGCCAACTATTTTGTCGCGTACGCAAATCATTCAGGTGCCATTATTGTCTGATCCAGAAGTCAATGAATACTTGGCAAAAAAACAAGATCTGGAAGAAACTAGAAGACAGAAAATTGTACAACAAGCTGAAGGTGACCTCAACTTTGCGATAAAACTCATTGATAGCGAAGAAGACCACAACCAGGAAATTTTCACCGATTGGATGAGGTCTTGCTTTAAAAAGGATTATGCAAGCCTGGTGGGATTAGCAGATAACTTTCATGAATTAGATAAGATGAGCCAACGAAATCTCTTGTACTACGGTCAAACCATGATGCGTGAGACTCTGCTCCATCGTGCAGGCGCAACAGAAATTAATCGCGCCACGGGCAACGAACTTAAATTCATTCAAGATTTTAGCAAAGTAATGACCACCTCCAAAATTGATAAGGCTAACCAGCTTATGAATGAAGCGGGCTATCATCTGGAGCGAAATGGAAGCGCAAAAATGATTTTTCTTGATTTATCCATCCAATTGTCTGCCGTAATCAAATAGATGATAATCTGTAGAGATTATTCTACAAAAAGACGCTGTTCTTAAGTTGGTTTGTTGCATCAAAAATTTTGTTTTAAAATCTCGAATCACCTTTATTTCAGCGGGGACTAAACTTTATGTCCTAAACATGCATCTAAGATAGAACCCTGGCAAAGACTTTGCGTTGGAACTATCATGAGAACAGTAAAAATAATAGCGTTGTTGGGATTGATGGTGATAAGCCTGGTGGGTCTTGGGCAAGGAAATGATGAGATGATCGGCTACCAACATTCTGATTTGGTAAAGGCAGTTAAACTTTACCCTAATCCTGCCATTGAATTTTTAAATGTAAAATTAGTGACACCCAGTGCCAGGACTATAAAATTAACACTTCATAATATCATCGGAAATTCATTGGAAATGGAAAGCGAAATTATCGATGACAATGAAGTTCGGTTAAAAGTGAAAGATTTACCCTCAGGCTATTACCTGCTTGCCGTAAAAGACGAAAGTTCTGGCTTTAAAGGAGTTTACAAATTCCTGAAGCGATAGAAATCCTCTGAAAACATTAGTAAAACAATAGCCCATCATTTCAACTCTCCTATTCATTCCTTATTTTTCAGGATCAATAACCTTGATCCTTGCTACCCTACATCCTTGCTGTTGACATTGGAACCACGAGTACAAAAGCCATAGCCGTAACAGCCAATGGAAATGTCTTAGCGTTCCATACAATACCTTACCCTACTCACTATCCAAAAGCAGGTTATTCTGAGCAAGATCCAGAAGAAATTCTGAGTGCCGTAAAAAATTGCATTGTGCAAATTATGCAGGGGTGCAAAGAACATCAACTACTATGTTTGTCTTTTAGTGCCGCCATGCACAGTGTGATGGCCACAGACAGTAATGGACTTCCACTCACTCCGCTAATTATTTGGTCGGACATGAGAAGCTTAGAGCAAGCAAATGATCTTATTAGCCGTGGCATAGCCTACAAAATCTATAATGCAACTGGCACTGCCATTCACCCCATGGCACCTTTATGCAAGTTGATGTGGTGGAGGAAGCATCGGCCTGATTTAATGAAGAAGGCATTTAAGTTTCTTTCCATCAAAGATTATGTCCTATATCATTTCACTGGTGATTGGATAACGGATTACTCTGTTGCCTCAGCATCAGGCTTGTTCAATATCAGATCACTTTCGTGGGATGAAGTTGCAATACGTGAAGCAGGAGTTACAGTTGACCAACTCCCAACAGCCATTCCTTCAACTCAGATTATCATAGGCCTTAAGGAAGATGTGCGCAATGAGCTACACCTTCCGCACGAATTGAAAATAGTGCCTGGAGCGAGCGATGGCTGCCTGGCCACCTTGGGTACAAATGCTATTCATCCTGGCGAGCTTTCAGTGACCATTGGCACAAGTGGTGCTGTTCGTATGATTGTGGATAGTCCCAAATCTGACCCCAATCAACGGATCTTCAATTATCTATTGAGCAAAAATCGGGTGGTAGTTGGGGGAGCTACGAACAATGGTGCAATATTACTTCAATGGTTCGAAAAGAATTTTGGAAAACAAGAAGGGCGCGAATCAATTTATCAAGATGTAGAGATTGCTTGTCAAAAAGATGTAAGATCGGACACCCTGATTTTTCTACCCTACATATTGGGAGAGCGCGCACCTATTTATGATCCCTTTGCCCGGGGTGTGTTTTTTGGCTTGAGTATTCAACATGAACGAATTCACCTCTTGCGCGCCTTGATAGAAGGAATCTGTTTCTCGTTATTTGACATTGCCCATAGCCTGGAGGAAGTGGCCGGTAATTACAGCGTAATTCTGGCAAGCGGTGGGTTTATCCATTCGCCAGGCTGGATCCAGGTCTTGTCGGATGTTTTCGGAAAAGAAGTGAAAGTTGTGGCGCAAGATGATGCCTCAGCCATAGGAGCTGCCCGCCTGGCTTTTGAAGCCCTTGGTATTAAAGACAAGTTCTTTGAAAACCAGGTCAAAGAGGTTGTTTACCATCCAGACCTAAAACGTCACGAGCTGTATCAAAAGAAATTTAAAATCTTTCTTTCGCTTTACCGAAATCTAAAGCAGGATTTTTATAATCTTTCGAAGTTAGGGGAAACTGATGGTCAAGCGGAATTTTTTGAGATGCCCCAAAAGTGATTAACCAAAACTGAATTTTATATGCAAATCGGACTTATTGGCTTAGGGAAAATGGGATATAATCTCGCCCTAAATTTTAAAAGTAAGGGACATCAGGTGGTTGCATTTGATGTTAATAAATCAGCCATGGACAAGATTGCTGCGGAAGGCATTGTCACAGCTCCATCTATTGGTGACTTGACGAGTTCGTTTCAGGACAGACGCATTATCTGGCTCATGGTGCCTGCTGGCAATGTTGTGGATGTGATCCTGGGCAATATCAAAAATTATTTAAAGCCCGATGACATCGTTATTGATGGGGGCAATTCGCATTATAAAGATACCTTATCACGTGCACGTGACTTGGAAAAATTGGGCATTCACTTTTTAGATTGTGGAACAAGTGGCGGTGTTAATGGTGCCTTACACGGAGTGTGCACAATGATTGGTGGAAAGAAAGAAGTCTTTGACTTTTGTGAACCTATCTTTAAATCTATTTCTGTACCCGATGGCTACTTGTTTTGTGGCAAGAGCGGTAGCGGCCATTTTACGAAAATGGTTCACAATGGAATTGAATATGGAATGATGCAATCTATTGCCGAAGGACTTGAAGTCTTGCATAAGTATGACAGTGAAGTAAATCTTGCTGCTGTGTCAAAAGTCTGGAACCATGGGTCAGTGGTTCGGAGTTGGTTAATGGAATTGACACAGCACGCACTTGAAAAAGATGAAAACCTAGAGTCGAGTAAGGGCATTATTCACTCCTCAGGCGAAGGGAAGTGGACGGTGGAGACCGCCTTAGAGCTAGGTGTTCCTACTCCCGTCATTACAATGTCTTTACTCACACGCTACCGTTCACAACAAGACGATACGTTTGCGGGTAAAGTAGTGGCGGCTTTACGAAATGAATTTGGCGGGCACGCGGTGGAGAAGAAAAACTAAAAAATTGTTTAGTGCGCTCCTTCACGCTTTACATTGGAAAATTCCTCTTCTTATTTTTTTGCACGACCTCTTGCTTCACAGTTCAAAAGCTAAATAATTCCCTGAAGCAACCGCTCATTGATATTGAGTCGGTAGGAACTATAAAGAAGCCTTTTCCCGCTATCTCCATTCCTAAAGGAATTATACTTGACAGCGTTTTTTATCCTTCGGGATTTGTACCTCAGTCTTTCAGTACCAGAACAGGCGTGATTATTATTCCATTACTTCTGTACAATCGCTTTCAATCCAACTACCTCATTACGCTAGGCTCTAAGCAATTTGAACGGCCAAT